>RFHZ01000535.1 GCA_003696125.1 Nitrospinota bacterium | reverse complement strand
CGTCTATGCCAGCTCGCTCCGCCGGGACCTGACCCCGCAGGAGGAGGCACGACGGGCAGCACAGTTTGCCGAAGCAGGATATACCGCCTACAAGCTTCACAGCGCGGTTCCCGGGGCCATCGATGATGCGGCCGACCGCACGGTGGAGACGGTGAAAGCGGTGCGGGAAGCGGTGGGAGAGAAGTTCGATATTCTGGTCGATGTCAACGGTGCCTACTCCCCCCATCACGCCATTGCCATCGGCAGGCGCCTGGAGGATCTGGGGGTGTTTCACTTTGAGGAACCGGTCCCCTTTTACGACCTGCCCGGACTGGCCCAGGTTGCCGATGCCCTCTCCCTGCCCGTTGCGGCCGGGGAGATGCAGTACAACCGCTGGCAGTTTCGTGACCTGATCCTGCAGGGACGAATCGATATCGTGATGCCGGATGTGATCAAGGCCGGGGGACTCTCCGAGGTCCAGAAGATCGCTGCCCTGGCCTCGGCCTGCAACAAGCCGATCTCGACGCATAACACCCAGCCGACCGTCTGTACCGCCGCCACTCTCCATTTCTGCGCCGTGCACCTCCACGCTGCCTATGCCCAGGAGTACAACATCGAACCGGTATCCATCCGGGACGAGTGGCCTATCCTCAAGACACCCCTGGAAGTCCGGGACGGCTATATGGAGGTCCCGGAAGGCCCTGGACTGGGAATCGAGCTGGATGAAGAGATGGTCCAGAGACTGGCCGCCCGCTAGCCCAGGAGGGAGAGGAGCATGGTGAGGCGCTTTCTCCAGAGCCTGATCCGTTACCGCTGGGAAATCGGGATGACCCTTCCCCTCCTCTGCTACCTCTTTGCCTTCACCCTGGTCCCCCTGCTGGCTTCGCTCAAGATGAGCATCACCGCCCCGGAACAGGGAGGGTTTCCGAGCGGACAGAATTTCCGCTACCTCCTGTCGCACGGGCAGTTCGACGATGCCCTGTTCAACACCATCGCCATCACCCTGCTCGGGCTCTGCCTCCAGCTTGTGGTCGGCATGATCCTGGCCCTCATGATGCACCGCACCTTTTGGGGACGTGGCCTGATCCGGACCATCGTCCTGATCCCGATGGGGGTACCTACCATCGTCTCCGGCGTCATCTTCACCTATGTCTTCGACATCGGTGGCTACCTCAACGAGCTCCTCTTCCGCCTGGGAGAGATCTCTCATCCCATCGACTGGCAGGCTGGAGGATTGCGCACCATCCTCAGCGTGGTCTTTGCCGATATGTGGAAGGTGACCCCGCTGGTGACCCTCATCCTGCTGGCCGGACTCGAGTCGATCCCGGAAGAGGTGTACGAGGCAGGGGCAGTGGATGGGGTCACCCCGCTCAGCCGGTTCTTCTTCCTCACCCTCCCCCTGCTGAAGCCGTCCATCACCATGGCCGTGATCCTGCGGGCCATCGATGCCTTTCGCATCTTCGAGATCCCCCTCATCCTCACCGGCAAGACCACCCCGGTGCTGGCCACCTTTGCCTATTTCGAGTACTACGAGTACAACAACCCCTACACCTCTGCCGCGGCCGCCACCCTCCTCACCGCCATCATCCTCGGCTTTATCCTCCTCTACCTCTTCCTGGTAGAACGAAAGGAGTCCTGATGAAGCGGAGTGTACGGGTAGAGTGCGGTTTCTGGCTCCTCTTTGCCTGCTTTGCCTTTTTTATCCTGAGTCCCCTCTACCTGATGGTGAAGATCTCGCTGAGCCCGGCTGCCGAGGTCATGACCCAGCATCCTCCCCTCCTCTTGCGGCATATCACCTGGGAACACTGGCAGGATGTCCTCTCTTCCGGCACCCTCTGGCCCCCGCTGCGCAAGAGCATCGTGGTGGCGACCTTCACCATGCTGGCGGCCATCGGTATCGCCGCCCCTGCCGCCTACGTCATTGCCCGTCTCCGCAAGGAGTGGAAGTACCTGCTGGTGCTCGCCCTCTTCTTTACCCGCATGTTCCCCGAGGTGAGTATCGCCCTTCCCATTGCGGTCACCTTTATCGAGTGGAACCTGATGGATACGCATCTCGGCCTGGTCATGGCCCATCTGATCAAGACCCTCCCCTTTGTGGCCTGGATACTGATCGGGACCTTTGAGGGGATCCCGACCGTGCTGGAGGAATCGGCCATGGTGGACGGCTGTCATCGCTTCGGGATCCTGTGGCGTATCGTCTTCCCCCTGGCCCTGCCCGGTGTGGCCGTGGCCAGTCTCTTTGCCTGGCTCGAGTCCTGGAACGAATTCACCTATGCCCTTTACCTCTCCCTGCTGGAGAACACCCTGCCGCTACAGACCTACTACTACATCCAGCGGGGAAGCTGGTTCAACTCGGCCAGCTACGCCACCATGCTCACCATTCCGGTGATCCTGATCACCTTTTTCCTGCAACGGTATCTGCGTGCCGGGTACCTGACCGGCGCGGTCAAAGAGTAGAGAGGAGGAGACATCATGAGAAAGCATAGTCTTGCCTGCATCGGACTCGGAAGTTTTTTTATCTTGATGCTTGCCCTGATCACACCGGCCCTGGCCGCAGAGCAGCTCACCGTGATCATGGGGTTGGGGGAGGTCGAATGGCAGGTGATGCGCGAGCAGATCTTCCCTCCCTTTGAAGCGCAGTACCAGGTCAAGATCCAGGCCTTTCAGGCCGAGGCGAGCGACACGATCAAGAAGCTGGAGGCGATGCATCGAGCCCGGAAGATGCGGGTCGATCTGATTACGCAGGACAACATGCAGCTCGCCCCCCTGGTAGAGAAGGGCCTGGTGGAGGATCTCTCCGCCTATCGTTCTTTTATCCCGCCGGAGACGGCCGCAGGGATCGTGCGGGTAGGGGAGTTTGACGGGAGGCTCTATTTCATGCCTTACCGGCCCAACGTAGAGATCACCTTCTATAACGAGCCCAAATTCCGGGAATACGGTCTCACCCCGCCGGAGACCTGGGAAGAACTGCTCCAGGTGGCGCGGACCTTCTACGAGCGGGAAGGGGTGGGACGCGTGGCCATCAAAGGCACCCTGGACGCCAACACCACCACCCAGCTCTTCGACTTTATCCGCTCGGCCGGGGGTGACCCGCTGGTGCTCAACGATGCGGGAAGCATCGAGGCTTTTCAGTTTTTGCGCCGCCTCTACCCCTACCTCTCTCCTGAGACGAAGAAGGCGAACTGGAACACCATGAACAAGTACCTGGCCAACGAGTCGGTCTACCTGGGGCAGAACTGGCCTTTCGGTATTCACGTCATCGTCCGGCAGGCAGGCAAGAAGGAGATCAAGGCTTATCACGGGTGGCGCGGACCGGTCAAGGAATCGCATGTGCTGGGGGGAGAGGTGATCGGCATTCCCAAAGGGGCTCCGCACAGGGAGCTGGCCATCAAGTTCATGCAGTACCTGATGTCGCCCACCGTGCAGAAAAAGCTCCTCCAGCACCTGGGCTGGCCCTCCTTTCGTCCCCATCTCTCGGCCGAGGTGGCGGACTGGCAACGACCGTACTACGAGGCGGTCAACCAGGCCCTGGCCCATGCCGAACCGCGACCCAATGTGAGCTACTGGGCAACGGTGGAGAAGGCGCTCAACAATGCCTTCCGGGAGATCGTGATGGAAGGCGCTCCGGTCAAGCCGACCCTTGACCGCTACCACCAGATGCTGGAGCGGGCCAAAAAACGGTGAATTTGTGCTGTAAGGTTTGGGAAGATGAGGCGACAAAATGAGTAACGAGTAACGAGTAATGAGTGATGAGTGATGAGTAACGAGTGATG
>RFHZ01000534.1 GCA_003696125.1 Nitrospinota bacterium | reverse complement strand
TACGATATCTATCATCGACCGGCAAACATCTTTGTCGGTACCTTTATCGGCTCTCCCCCCCTCAATCTCTTCTCCTGTGCCCTTCGTTCCGAGGGAGCCACTCCCTTTCTCGTCTCCCCGGTCTTTCACCTCCCGCTGGCCACGGCGGTGGCCAGGCACCTGTCCGGGAGTGCGGAGGAGCTGACCCTGGGGGTTCGGCCGGAGTTTGTCATACTGGGACCGAAGCGGGAGGAGTCGTTTCCGGCCCGGGTGACGCTGATCGAGTCGCTGGGGAGTCGTACCCTCATCTTTCTCGAGGCCCGGGGCCAGGAGCTCCGGGCCGTGGTGCAGGGCGAGGCTACGGTCAGGGAAGGGGAAACGGTACACGTCACCTTTGCCCTGGAGCATGCCTTTTTCTTTGACAGGCAGGGACGCCGGATAGAGACCAGGGATAGCGGTTGAGGAGACGGGGCTTGCTGGGAGGAGGGTTACCGGGGAGAGGGATTTCGTCCCGGTAACCCTGACCTTGCCTGCAGAGGTCAGTCGCTCCCTCTACAGGTTCTTATGCGTTCCATCGCAATAGGGGGGATTCCCGGTGTGCTTGCACTGGCACAGGGCGACGCGCTTGGCTTCGTCCAGGGTAAACTTCAAGGGGGAAAATTCGGTCCCCTTATGGGAGCCATCACAAAAGGGTTGTTTGGCTGATTTGCCGCAACGACACCAGAAGTAGGTGCCTGCTTCCAGTTCTAACACGGCCGGTTTCTTATCGGCAATGACCGGTTCTGCCATCTGTTCTTCCTCCTTTACTTCCAGCATGACGTTTCACCGATGTCGGGGAGCAGATCCTGCCGGGCCGGGCGCTATTCTGCGCCTTCTGACCTCCCAGGAGGCCTGCTCCCGGTTATCCGGGTAGAGCTTACGATCTAGCAGCCATTATATTTGTTTTAACGAATATTGTCAACCCATTTTTAACGCGGGATACTCTTCTCTCCAGCTCCATGAGTGAGGAAGGACACAGCACC
>RFHZ01000533.1 GCA_003696125.1 Nitrospinota bacterium | reverse complement strand
GGCTGAGGCAGCAAAAGCAGGAGAGGAGCCTGGCCCCCTTTCTCCGGCAGATTCGCCCTCTCGGCCTCCTCTATGGGATCGTGGTGCTCCGGGATTATGTCCGCATGAGCATGACCAGTTTTCTCCCCCTGCTCCTCACCGCAGCCGGTCACTCGCTGTTGGTCGGAGGCCTCACCGTCTCCCTCTTTTCCCTGGCCGGAGCGATTGGCGGGATCGTCGGGGGATACCTCTCTGATCGCTGGGGACGCAAAGAGATGCTGATCGTCTCCAGTGGCCTGGTTTCTCCCTTCTTCCTCGGCTTTTTCTCCCTGGAGGGGATGGCCGCTTTCTGCTCCCTCCTGCTGGGCAGTGTCTGCATACAATCGGCCAGTTCGGTGGTGGTCGCCTATGCCCAGGAGCTGGTCCCGGAGCGGACCGGCACGGTTTCCAGCCTGGTCATGGGGTTCGGCTGGGGAATGGCCGCGCTTGCCCTTCCCCTGACCGGCTCCCTGGCCGATACGTATGGCATCGCTACCACCCTCAAGGGCCTGAGCCTCCTCCCCTTGCTCGGCATGGGATTGGCCCTGGCCCTTCCTAGAACTCCTCGCGTCCTGAACGAGGAGGGCAAAGAGTAACTCGCTCATCCTCCTGGGGTAATGGAGCGCTCGAGCATGACCTCGATGAGCGAGGGGCCTGTTCGTCTTAAAGCCTGCTTTACTGCCGCTTCCAGTTCTTCCGGCTTCTCCACCCGCTCGGCCGGCACACCCATGGCATGGGCCAGATCGACGAAGCTCAGCTCCGGTTCGGTGATGTCAAAGCCGATGAATTTCTGCTCCTTTGCGGCAGCTCCCTGATAGGCGTGTAGCCGTCTCTTCAGGATCAGATATCCCCCGTTGTTGCAGATGATGTAGAGGATGGGGAGGTTATAGTGGGCAGCGGTCCAGAGGCTCTGATTGGTATACATGGCGCTCCCATCTCCGACAATGGCCACCACCGGCCGATCAGGGATGGCCAGACGCACTCCCAGGGCGGCTGGCAGACCCCAGCCGATCCCTCCTCCTTGCAGACCGAAGTAGCTCTTCGCATCCCGGCGGACAAAGAAGTGGGACAGATGGGTACCAGAGGTCAGGGATTCATCCACAATCACCGTATCCGGGGGAAGGGTGGCGGCAAGGGTCTTCAGCATGATGAGCGGGGACATGGGGAGTTTACCTGTCACCTCGGCGATGGAGGCTTCAAGCTGGGTCCGCATGTGGGCTTTGGCCTGCTCTGCTGCGCTAAAGCGGGCTT
>RFHZ01000532.1 GCA_003696125.1 Nitrospinota bacterium | reverse complement strand
GTACGGGGGTGGAGAAGCCCTGAAGTCGGGGAACTATCCGTTCTGGTGGTGGAACAGTCGGTTCGGCTCCAACGGAGGGGTCTACTTTGACGAGGAGATGACGCCGCTGATCAACACCCCGGCCGGCATCAAGGCCCTGGAGAACATGATCGCTTCCCTCGGCTTCTATCCACCTGGGGTCTTCACCTTCGGGTCACCGGAACTGAAGACGGCTCTCTACAAGGCCGATGTGGCCATGGCCTGGCACTGGACCAGTACCGGTAAGCTGGTGGAGAATCCAAAGATCTCGGTGGTGGTGGGTAAGATGGGGTTTGGCCTGGTACCCGGGACCAGGTTTGGGGAGGAGCTCTATCGCCGGCCGGCCCTGGCCAGCGGCTGGAGTCTCGGCATCAACAAGTTCTCCAAGAAGAAGGATGCCGCGGTTCACTTCATCCACTTCTACAACAGCCCGGAGATCAGCCTGGAGACCACCATCGATCCGAAGACCGCCGTCGATCCGTACCGGGTCTCCCACTTCCGCTCCGAGAAGTTCCGCAATGCCTTTACCGATGCCGGACCCTATCTCGATGCCATCGAGCAGACGCTCCCCATCGCCTTTCCCGACCTGCAGATCCCGGGGGCACAGGAGTATACGGAAACGCTCGGCTTTGAGATCAGCCAGGCCCTGACCAGGAAGAAATCGCCCAAGCAGGCACTCGACGATGCGGCCAGGACCTGGAACAAGATCACCAGGCGGATGGGGATGGCCGGTCAGAAGAAGGCCTGGAACCAGCAGTACTCTGCCATGAAGGCGGTCGGAATCCGGTACCGGGAAATGGGATAGGCGGGTGGAGCCCCCAGAAGGGGGCTCCATGGGGGAGACGATGGGGAAGAGGTTGTACCGCTTCCTGTCAGCTCCAGGTATGGGCCGGTCTTCACCCAGGAGAAGCACGGGCAGGGTCAGGTAAGGCACAGTACGCTTTCAGGTTTTGCCAGGACTCTGCCGAGGCGGGGTGGGTGTCGATGAATTGCAGTCCAGATCCGACCAGGTTGGTATGCACGACCTTGGCCTTGAGCTTGCAGACAAAGCGGGTGGGGAGGACGAAGTTTGTGATCAGGATGGTTCCCACCGGTAAGGAGCTGTGCGTGTCCTGGATAAACATCCCGCCAGGAGAGAGGTTTAGGGCCATACCGATCCCTGGTCGGCCCCGGGTATCGATGTAGAGGACCTGAAAACCGACCGCTTTGCGGGGAGCGCGCCGTCGCTCTGCTTTTATCAGGGGGGTGGGGGGGAGCAGGGTGAGGAGTTCTCTCTTATACTCGCGCATGACTTCCCAGAGTATGGCCGTGATGCTCCCCTCTGGTGCCCGGCATTGGATCTTCTCCCCGTTGCTGGAAAGGATGACCCCTTTTTCCAAAAGGAAGAGGAAGAGCTCTAAGGCGGT
>RFHZ01000531.1 GCA_003696125.1 Nitrospinota bacterium | reverse complement strand
GGAATTTCGTCGAGGATCAAGAGGGCCCCATAGCGATCGCAGGCGGCACGGATCATCTCCCAGTAGCCTGGTGGCGGGATATAGGGGGTACTGCGCACCGTTTCCGCAATCACCGCTCCCACATCCCCTTCCTTTTCCAACACGTACTCCACATAGCGGGCGCACTGCAGGTTACATTCTCCCCCACACCCCCACAGGCAACGGTACGGATCAGGAGGGGGGACATGCTCGGTACCCGGCAGGAGCGGGCCGATCCCACGACGGAAGATCTCTTCTCCTCCGATGGAGATGGCATCGAGCGAGGCGCCATGAAATGCATCCCACATCGAGATCGTCTTAAAGCGTCCCGTAACCACACGGGCGAGCTTGAGTGCCATCCCGATGGCCGTGGTCCCCCCCGGGGCAAAGAGCACCTTGTTCAAATCACCTGGCGCCAGGGTGGCCAGTTTCTTGGCCAGGGTAATGGCAGGGATATTGGTGTACCGTCTGGTACAGAAGGATAACGTCTCCATCTGCGCTGTGATAGCAGCAATGACCCGGGGATTACTGAAGCCGACCTGATGGACGTTATTGCCATGGAAATCCATGATGCGACGTCCCTGCAGGTCTTCGATATAGATCCCTTCACACCGGGTGAGGACATCGAGGCAGGGGGTAGAGAGCGACTGGTGCAGGAAGTAGCGGGCGTCTTCTTCCAACCATTGCCGGGTTTCGGCATCGATGTTGGCCTGGGCCCAGGCGGTTCGTCTCGGTGAAATATTGATATCCCCTTCTGATCGATACCCGGTCAGATCACGCTCCTCGTTTTGCATCGTCCCTCCTTAGATGCAAGGTAGTCCGCGCCAGGAGTAGAGGGTTAATCAAGGCGTAACGCTTATTATCCTTTTAACAGGTGAACGTTTCGGGGAATACTGATCCTGACCCTGTCTCCCATGCTGCGTATACCACGCGTGGTAGGGTCGTATTCATCGACGGTCAGTTCTTTTCCGTCGATGTCCACTCCATATTTGACCGTAGAACCGGCATAGGTGACGCTGGCTATAGTCCCCTGAAACCCGTTGGTCTCTCCCTCTTCTCCCTGGTCGCATATGCGTATGGTCTCAGGCCTGATCACGAGATAGACGTGTTTACCTACCTGAAGCTCTTTTTCGTCACTCAGAATTTCCAGCTCCCCTAACTGGGTGGAGACAACAAGAGGCTCTGTCCCTTTTCCTATCCTCTTCACCTCTCCTTCCAGGATGTTCACGTAGCCAATAAAACTGGCGATAAATTCGTTGTTTGGCTTCTCGTAAATTTCAACGGGTGTACCGACTTGCTCGATCCTCCCCCGGTTCATGACGACCAGCCGGTCTGAAATCGTCATCGCCTCCACCTGGTCGTGGGTGACAAAGATGGTACTGATATTTACTCGCCTCTGAATCTGCCGCAGCGTGGCACGCATCTGTACCCGGAGGTTGGCGTCCAAATTGGATAGGGGTTCGTCTAAGAGGATGACTTTGGGTTCGAGGGCCAGTGCTCGGGCCAGGGCTACCCGTTGTTGCTGTCCCCCACTGAGTTCCTCAATGCGGCGATCTCCCAGGCCATCTAAACGAACCAGATGGAGCAACTCCTCTACACGCTCCTTTATCCGCTCTTTCTTCCATTTATGCACTTCCAGCCCGTAGCTGATATTACGGGCCACAGTAAGGTGAGGGAATAAAGCGTAATTTTGAAAACACATCTGGATGCCTCTTTTATCCGGCGTGACATCATTAATGACCTGCCCATCCAGAATTACCTTCCCTGAATCAGGTTTAGTCAGTCCGCTGATGATGCGTAACAAGGTGGTCTTCCCACACCCGCTCGGGCCTAGAAACGTCACCAACTCCCCTTCCTTGACCTCGGCCGAGATCCCCTGCAGCACCTTTACCCTACCAAAGGATTTATGGATATTCTCTAAGACGAGCATCGCTTTTCTTTCCTCGCTCATCTTACCCCCCTCTTATCACGCTTAATCCGGTCCATCTACTGATACGTTGGATAAGCGCCACACTGATAGCTACAATTACCATCACTTTTAACGTCGTGGCCGATGCCAATCCGACGTATCCATAGTTTGCCCATTGGAAGATAAAAACCGAAGCGAGGAGAGTTCCCGGGGAAGTCAGAAAAACCACCGCGCTCAATGAGACCATGGTGGTCATAAAGACATAGATGAACCCATACAAAGCCGCAGGAGAAATTATCGGGAGGACGATCCTCCGGAAGGTGGTAAGCGGGTTTGCCCCCAGGTTTAAGGAGGCCTCTTCCACCTCAACGCTCACCTGCTTGAGTTTGACGATCCCCGCCTCCATCCCTACCGCCACAAAACGGAACAGGCAGTTAATCACCAGAATCATCATCGTGGATGTAAGAGGTAAAGGGGGACCGTTAAAAGCAAGGAGATAACCAATCCCCAGGACGGTCCCGGGTAGGGTAAAACCGGCCAGATATAACCCCTCCAGGTACACGCGCCATCTCGCCTTCCCCCGTACCACCACATAGGCTGCCACCACGCCTACTATGGCGCCAAATAAACCGGCCAGAAGAGAAACTTTCAGGCTGGTCATCAGGGCATCGTTTGCCCGCCAATCCAGCATATGGCTGAGGGTAAAGGTGTTATTAATCCCCACAATCTTGGTAAATCCGCCGAGTCCCACGACTCCAAAACTCAGCAAAATGGCTCCGGCCGCGAAAAGAGAGATAACCATCATCGGGATCAGGATATGTTTACCTATCTGTCTGGGTTCTGCGGAAACAGGTTTTCCGGTGATGGTTATATAACTCTTTCCTGTGACCAGATAGTTTTGTATCAAGAAAATGATGGCAACGGGGAGGATTAAAAACATCGATAGTACTCCAGCCAGATTAAAATTCACTTCCACACCCGTAATCACCGTATAAATATCCGGTGCCAGAAAGGCCGTTCTCCCACTCAAAATGGCCACATTGCCAAATTCCGCCACCGCCATGACATACACGATAAGAATGGCCTTTAAAAAGCTCGGGGTTAATAGGGGGAGGATGATGCTGCGTATAATCTTTGTCTCTGAGGCTCCTAGATTGGCGGCAGTATCCTCCAGGCTCGGATCAAGAGAGCTTAGCGCATTCTCCAGCATGAGATAGGCCAAGGGGAGAAAGGCCAGGGTCTGAGCCAGCACGACACCCGGAAAGCCGTAGATGTTCCAGTTGAGGCCAAAAGCCCGGGTGATCAACCCGCTTCGTCCAAAAAGTATGATCAGGGAAAGAGCAAACATATAGGGTGGTGCGATCAGCGGTAGTAGGGTAATCCATTTCAAAGGGGTCCGCAGAAACATGGGACCTCGCGTCGTCATATAAGCAATACAAAACCCCACCGCTATACAGGCCGATGTAGTGAAAACACCGAGGAGAAGCGTATTCAGAAAAGAGCGATAGTAATAAGCGGTAAAAAATTCTCGATAAAACTCTAAGGTAAAACCTTCTGGACCGAAGACCCCTTTGACCAGGACGACCCCGATAGGCCAAAGCAAAAATACGGCACCGAGCAAGAGCAAGAACCCGCCGGCAATATCGATCATATAAGCGGTAAGGAAATCCCTGACCTCTTGCCAGACAAAACCGGGACGGATTAATGCTCTTGCTTCTGCCATTCTCTCTTCCCTATTCTCGCCTACCGATTCGCTTTATCCACTCTTCGGTAAGCCTCTTTTTGTTTGCCATAGCCCAGGCCAGATCGATGTTCGGTATGAATTTAGGAGGTCGCTCCTTATAGAGGCTGGGAACCGCTTCCGGCTCCTTGGTTGTATAACCGGCTACACTGGCCAAAAACTTGTTGAACTCCAGGGTTCCCATGAGGTCTACGACCTTCTGAACGGTAGACAACTTCTTCGTCCCGGCAAGGATGGCGGCACCCTGCATACCGTAACCGATTCCCTCTTCAGGAATCACAAAATCAAAAGGATACCCTTCCTTGAGCCTGGGGTAGACCTGCTCATCAGAAGTGATCCCCAGCATGAATTCCCCTCTGGCCACCAGGTCGGTAGGGACATTACCGCCTCTGGTATAATGGGCTACGTTTTTGTCCAATGCTTCCAGATATTGCCATCCTCCTTCCTCTCCTTTCCCCTCATTGAACCCATAGAGCGTGATAAAACTATACAGCATCATATAGGCTGTACCAGAGGTTAAAGGAGAAGGCATGACGATCTCCCCCTTCCACTTGGGGTCCAGGAGGTCCTTCCAACTCTTTGGCACCTCGTACCCGGCTTTCGCCAGCCGATCCTTATTGTACACCAAAACAAATGACCACCTCGAGTTGATCCAATAGTACCCGTCCGGGTCTGCCCACTCCGGAGCTGCTCCTGCCCATGTCGGCGACTGATAAGGTACAGACCATCCTTTTTTCTTCGCCTCCAGCAGTAATGGGACACCGGCATTGGTCACCATGTCTGCACCAAAATTCGGCGCTTCCGCCTTGACTCTGGAGTGGATTACTCCATGAGATAAGGCTTCGAATTTGACCTCAACCCCCAGCTTCTCTTTAATGAATTTCGCAATCTCTCCGGCTATTTCCGCTGAGCCGGTCCCCTCGTATACGGTGATAAAAGGCGCAAGCTTCTCCGCTGCTACGGAAGCTGACGTGAGACACCCCCCATCAAGCAAGCCTATCGCAACCAATAGCGCTAATGACACAAAGAAGATCTGCTTTTTCATCTCCGACCTCCTTTCTTTAACTTAGCGGGCCAAGATGGAATTCACCTGCCCAATCTCCAGGTCGGCCCGAGTTTAACACAAGATCGATTATCCTGTCAATTTTTCTCCTCGGGTGGTATCTGTCACAATTTTCCCTCCCCCCAGAATGACCACAACCGTCATCTCGTCATCGTCTGAAGGAAGATTTTGTGGTATAGTATCCTCCAGTTCATCTCATCATCCTGGTATAGAACAGCTAAGGAGGAGAAGCGATCATGTTCAGTCGTCTGTTAGCGCAACGTGCGGCCGAGGGGAATCCGGTTCGTGTCGGGATCATCGGTGCCGGGAAGTTCGGGGGAG
>RFHZ01000530.1 GCA_003696125.1 Nitrospinota bacterium | reverse complement strand
GGGGTGTTCTGCACGGCGATCTGGACCGGAAAGTTGCGGCTGGTCGGGTCGGCCTGGGGGATGATATACCGGATCTTCCCCTGAAATTCCTCTTCCGGGTAGGCATCCACGGTCAGGACCGCCCTGTCCCCTACGGCCAGATGACGGATATCGCGCTCATTGACCCCTACCCGCACCAGCACGGTCTCCAGATCGATGATCTCGGCCACTTTCCCTCCTCTTTCCACCCATTGCCCGACCTCCAGGTACTTGCGCACCAGGAAGCCGGAGATAGGAGAACGGATGGTTGTCTTCCGCAGATCCTCCCGGATGCGATCGACATTGGCCTGCATGCGCTGCACCTCTGCCTCTGCGGCCGCAATATCCTCTTTGCGGGTTCCCTGTTCGGCCAGACGGAACTGCTGGGTCGCCTGCTCCAGTTGGGCGGTGGCTGCCAGGTAGTTACTCTCGGCCTGTATGTAGTCGGAGCGGCTGATCACCCGTTTCTGGAAGAGGTTCTTGGCCCGTTCCAGGTCATCGGCAAACTTCTTGAGCAGGGCTTCCCGTTCCTTGACCCGGGCGCGACGCTCCGCAACCTCTTCTGGTCGCAGTCCCCGCTTGAGCTTCTCCGCTTCGGCCCGGGCCCTGGCCAGCATGGCCTCTGCCTCTCGAAGCGAGATGCGCAGGCTGGTGTTACGCAACTGGCAGATCACCGTCTTGTTCTTCTCCACGTACTCCCCGGCGTGGAGGTCGAAGCGTTCGACCAGACCGGCAATCTCTGCACTTAAGGTGGTGGTGATGAGCGGTTCGACCGTTCCCACTGTCTTCAGGGTTCCGACAATCGGCTGCTCCACCACCTTGCTCACCACCACAGAGACGGGGAAGTCGGGCCGGCCGGCAGAGACAAGCCCCTTTTCTCCCGGCCAGATCACCACCAGCAGTACCGCTACCCACCAGATACGGATCAGTCTATACACCCCGGCTCCCCTTCCAAATTATTAGAAGGCCATGCAGGAATAGAAACCGCTCCCTGCGGGCTTCTTATGGTTACACCGAAATTTCAGGTTCCGGGCGGGACAAAGGGATAGGGAACCTTGCGTCCCCCGCGTAAGGGGAGCACACCGACCGCCGTCCCCGGCGTCCCTTCCTGGCCATCCTGATTGCGGATCCCGATTTCGCACTCCACAAAGCCGAGTCCGTCCTTCTCGTACTTGTTCACCACCCGTCCCCACACGGTGAGTGTAGACCAGACCGGGTCCATGCCCCGGAACTGGTAGGAGATCTTCCAGAGCCAGCCCTCTTCACCGAGCCAGTCCTTCATCAACTGCACCAGGACCTGCTGTTTCCAGGATCCGTTCACCAGTCGCTCCGGTAGCTTATCATGTTCCACCGCATAATGCCAGTCGTAATGGATCCGGTGCCAGTTTTCCATGGCTGCAGACCAGCGCATCAGATGACAGGGGGTCATCGGCCCCTTCACCAGCGGAGGGATCTCCATCCCTACCTCGACATCCTCGTAGTAGAGCTGTTTTTTCTTGGTTGCTGTACCCATCCCCTCTCCTCCTCTTAGCGACGGATGGTGGTCTGGCGTTTGATAAGCAACACCTCTCCGTTCTGGTTGGTGTACGTGGTTTCGGTGATGATAAAGACCATGAGCCCGGAGCGTCCCCGCTTTTCGTAGATATCGACGTACTTGCTCCTGGCCGTTATGCGGTCTCCTAAGGCGGCGAGTTTGTATATCTCGACCTCGCTACCCCCGTTGAGAAGACGGGGAAGCCCTTTTAAGGGCACGGGGGGAAGACCGGTTCCCTGTCCTCCTCCACTCCCATCAAAGTCGGGATTGGTGGCCGCCTCTGCTAGCGGGTCTGGGGTTCCCGGCTCCCGGCGGAACATGATCTCGGGGAAGAGGGGAGGAGCCACCACCGTCCCATATTTGGTCTTCTTGGCGTACTCCGCATCCCAGTAGATCGGATCGTCATCCATGATGGCCTGGATGAAGCGACGCACCTCGCTACTCTCCACCGCATGAAAGGCGGTGATGGGAGGGGATTCTTTCCCGATGAGGGCCCGTACTTCGTCGGTGATATAGGTTTCCGGTTCTGTCATGGCTTACTCCTTCTCCTTCTCGTCTATCCCACAGTTTTTCCGGTACTCCGGATCATGATAGGCAAAGCGGCCCAGGCGCACCATCTCTGCAGGAGAGAGGAGGCGGGGAGGGGTGAGACCGGCCGGTTTTTCCCCGATGATCCCCTCTCCTCTCAGCCGCTCGATCTCCTCATCCGGCATCTGCAGGAGCTCTTTCAGCACATAATCGTTATCCTGTCCAAAGGTCGGTGCGGCCCGGCGGATGCGTACCGGGGTGGCGGAGAGCTTCCACGGTCTCCCGATCACCGGCCGTTTTCCCGCTTCGCTACTCGGGGCCTGTTCCACCATCTCAAAGAAGCCGCGTGCCTTCAGATGCGGATCGCGAAGCAGATCGCGTGTATCCATGACCACCCCGGCCGGCACACCGGCCTCCTGCAGCCGGTGCATCGCTGCATAAGGGTCCTGCTCCCTGGTCCAGGACTCGATGATGCGATCGAGCTCGTCATGGTGTTTCCAGCGACCCTGTGCGTCTTGCAGCCGGCTGTCCTGCAGGAGTTCGGGATGGCCGATGGTCTTACAGAGGGCCTCCCATTCCGCTGTATCAGAGATGGCAACGGTGATCCAGCGATCCCGGCCTCGACACCGGTAGCAACCGTACGGTGCCTGGGTGGGATGCCGGTTCCCCAGGCGCATCTGTACCCTTCGACCAGGCTGGGACTCGTTGCCTCCCCTCTCGCCCCTTTGTGCCTCTTCTCCCTCGTGCCTTTGTGCCTTTGTCCCTTTGTCCCTTTGTCCCTCTGTGCCTCTGTGCCTCTGTCCCTCTGTCCCTCCTGGAGCCCCATTCACCATATAATCGATCACCGCCTCCCCGATAAAGGCGACCCCGAGCTGGTACATGCCGAGATCGATCCACTGTCCCTTACCGGTCCGCCTGCGGTAGAGCAGGGCGGTAAACAGGGCAAAGAGGGCGGTCCAGCAGGCGAGGAAATCGGTGTAGGCAAAGCCGGCCTTGGCCGGGGGACCGTCGATATAGCCGGTCAGATAGGCTGTCCCCTGTGTTGCCTCCAGCGAGGTGGCCTGACTCCCGTAGTGGGAATAGGGACCACCGTGTCCGTAGCCGGTGTTGGAGAGCATGATGATATCCGGCTTGATCGCCTTCAGGTTGGGATAATCGAGACCCCATTTCCGCATCACGCGCGGCGTGAAGTTCTCCAGCACGATATCGCTGATGGCAACCAATCTTTTGAAGATTTCCTGACCGGCCGGGTGGTTCAGGTCCAGGGTCAGGGAACGCTTCCCCCGATTCAGGGTGTGAAACGTTCCCCCCTGTTCCCAAAACCTTTCCCCTACCCGGTTTTCCGGGAAGACCGAAGCGATCCCTCCTACCCGGACAATATCCGGGTGGCGGCAGGCTTCGATCTTGATCACCTCAGCCCCGAGATCGGCCATCAGCCCGGCCGCATAGGGGAGGGCATAGACATAGGTCGAATCGAGGATACGGATACCGGCCAGTGGTTGTGCCTGTTCTATATACACCTTGCCTCCTCTAGATCACCCCTTCTGCCTGCAGTTGTTCTCTCTCTGATGCGGACAGGCCGAGGAGTCCTTCGTAGATTTCCTCGTTGTGTTCACCGAGCAGGGGTGCTCCTCGTCTGAATTGCGCCGGGGTTTCGGTCATCTTGAAGAGCTCAGCCGGATAGCGGAGCGATCCGACCACCTGATGCGTGATCTCCCGGAAGAAGTTACGCGCTTCCAGGTGGGGACAGCGGGACAGCTCGGCAGGGTCCTGCACGACTCCGAAGAGGAAGCGGCGTTGGGAGGCGGTATGATAGAGATCCCACTTCTTCATCTTCCGGAATTTTTCTACGAGCAGGGCATCGAGTTCGGCTCCATGCCGGATGCGTCCCTCGGCCGTGGCGAACTTGGGATCCCGCAACTCCGGAATATCGAGGAAATCCACAAAATCCTCCCACCTGGTTCCCACCCCCATCTGGGCCACCACGTACCCATCCTGGCAGGGCATGATGTTGCCGAAGGCTCCTCCCTGGGGGGGCATCCGTCCCTGGACCCCACCGGTATAGGTGTAGTAGGGGAGGGCCAGGACGAGTTCTGAGGTGAGGCATTCGGCGATGGAGACATCGATATGCTGTCCCCTGCCCCACAGCTCGCGGATGTACAGGGCCAGGACCGTGGTCAGGGCCCCGTTTATCCCCCCGGCGTACTGGGCCTGGAAGAGCCCATGCTTGATCGGCTCCCGGTCCTGTCTCCCGCTGATGCTCATGATACCGCTCATGGCATAGAGGATCAGGTCCTGCGCCTTGTAGTCGCGGTAGGGACCGGTCTGACCGAAGTTGGAGATAGAGGTCATGATGAGAGCGGGATTGATCTGCTGGAGCTCGGTGTAGGAGAGACCGAGGCCCGGCATCACCCGCGGCTCGAAGTTTTCCACCAGCACATCCGCTTCCCGGACCAGGGCACGGAAGAGCTCCCGTCCCCGTTCGGCCTTGAGATTCAGCGTGATCCCTTTCTTGTTCCAGTTGAGATAGAGGAAGGGGATACTCTTTTCCGGATGGGGGTCATCCCCGACAAACGGTCCCATCCTCCTGGCCCCTTCCCCTTCTCCCGGCTTTTCGATCTTGATCACTTCGGCCCCATGATCGGCCAGGAGGCGGGTACAGAACGGTCCCGCGATATAGTGGGTCAGATCGAGCACCCGGATACCGGCCAGTGCTCCTTCCATCCCTCGCTCCTATGCCTTGGCGCCGAGTTTTTGCGCGTTGTACAGCTCGTGGAGCTTGGTCCCCTTGCGGGGCAGACCCAGGGCCTTGTAGAGGTGACCAGGAAGGACATGCCCGACGATCTGTTCCGCCATCTTGGCGCATTCGATCATGGCATCCAGATCGATCCCGGTCTCGATCCCCATCTCCTGGCAGAGGAAGACGAGGTCCTCGGTGCAGACGTTGCCGGCCGCCTGTCCGTTCCCGCTGTACGGACAGCCTCCCAACCCGCCGCAGCAGGCATCGAAGTGCGACACCCCCATTTCCAGTCCGGCCATGAAGTTGGCAATGCCCATGCCGCGCGTATCGTGGAGGTGGAGGGAGATGTTGGTGATCTCCGGCCACTTCTCCCGGATCGCCCCCAGGGTGCGCTTGATCTGCCAGGGCATGGCCCAGCCCATGGTATCGGCCAGGCTGAGACCGGTCACCCGAAGCCCTGCCTCGGTCCAGATGTTGTACTGCTGTTCCAGGACCCAGAGGAGCTCTTCCAGCGGCACCTCCCCGTGGAAGTTACAGCCGAAGGCTGCTCCTGCCCCGATCGTGGCTTCTTTGGCTCCAGCCTCCTTCGCCTTTTTTGCCCGTTCCGGGATCCAGGAGAGGAGTTCCTGGCGGGTACGGTTGTTATTGCGCAGCGAAAACTCGTCCGTGGCCCAGATCAGGCTGCGGGCTTCATCCTCGATGGTGAGCTTGTGCGCCCATTTCCGCATCCGTTCCCGGCCTTTCTCGTTGAGGGCCAGTGCCGTATAGGCCACACCCGGCTTGGGGGTAAAACGGGCACAGACCTCATCCGCATCTGCCATCTGCGGTACCCATTTAGGGCTGACAAAGGAGGTGATCTGAATTCGTTTCACCCCGGTCTCCGAGAGGGCATCGATGAATCGCACCTTGTCCTCGGTCTTGATCATGGCGCTTTCGATCTGAAATCCTTCCCGGGGACCCTGTTCGTAAATGTGCACAAATTTCGGGATATCACTCATCACTGACTCCTTCTCTTCTCACGCCTTTCTTCTAACCTATTCATTACAACAACTACGCCTGATACTGTAAGCCATCTCGGTCGCGTTGTCAATCTCCTCTTGCCCCTTCTCCTTTACCTGGCAACAGGTCGAGTCTGCCTGAGAGAGCCCCTTTCTGGCAGGGGACTTTCCTTGGTGGTGGGCAGAGCTCACGCCACCTGGAGAGGGTAGCGGAGGTCTGGTAGAAGCGGGGGCGCTACCCCTATCCGCTTTCGCTGAGCAGGGAAAACTTGACCACAATGAACCAGAAACCGATACCGCAAAATAGAGGTTGGACAGCAGCATGATGTGCAGTATACTGGGTCAACTGATCGGATCATTTCTGGAGGGAGGGAAGCGAGCTGCTGTCCCTGGAATGAAAGCAGGGACAGGGAGGGTTTACCTGTGATGAAGAGGAGAAGAGCATGGAGATGAGATGTGAGATTCTCGGTGCAGATGAGCGGTTACAAGGCGTGGTCAAGGTGCGGGTTCCCGGCATCTACGGCCGGAAAGGGGACCCGTTACCCCGGCGGATGGCCAAGCTGGTTGAACCGGCAGCCGTGGCTTTACAGAGAGTCTACCAGGATATCGTGCGCGAAGGGGGGCATCTCTATATCAGCGACATGTTCCGTTCTGCTTCCCAGCAACAGAAGGCACACGAAGACTGGAAGCTCGGCCGGAAATCGGCCTTCAGTCCCCCCTCCTGTTCCAGTGTTCACGAGGCGGCTCGCGCCATCGATATCGATGCCTTTGATACCGGCATCGGTCATAGGCGGGTCCGGGAGTTGCTGAACCGGCATGGATGGACCCATATTGTCGAGACCCTGACCGGACCGGAGTGCTGGCACTATGAGTTTCGGGAGGAGCGCTGGGAGGAGTACAGGGCCCAGCATGGATATGCGGCCATGGCCCGGGCCATGAAAGAGGAAATCGGGAATCGCGCTGGCCTTACCCGTGCCCAAAGACAGGAAGAGGAGATCAGGTGGCTTCAGGCCTCCTTGAACAAACTCCTGCGCACCCGTCTGGTGGTCGATGGCATCTACGGGGAAAAGACGAAAGAGGCGGTACGGAAGTTCCAGCGCAGACATGGGTTGCAGGTGGATGGGATTGCCGGTCCGATCACGAAAGGGAAGATCCGGGAACTTCTGGCTGAGGTCTGATTCTCTACACCGGCCTGATGTTGGATAGCAGGTTGCGTGCTCCCGGTATGGGATTCCCTGGTCGGTTAGAGAGAGGTCAGGCTGAAAATAATGCCTTTACCGCTTCCCGGCGTACCTTGCCGGAAGGGGTCTGGGGAAGAGAATCGACCAGGCGAAGGAGACGGGGGAGTTTATAGCCGGCCAACCGTGTTGCACAAAAGCGGAGAAGTTCGGTTTCGGTCACCGGCGTGTCTTCCTGCACCACTACGGCGGCAGCTACCCGTTGTCCCCACTCTTCGTCTTCTACGCCGACCACGCAGACCGCCTTCACTGCCGGATGAGAAAGCATGATCTGCTCCACTTCTGCCGGGTACACGTTTTCTCCCCCGGTGATGATCAGATCGGCACGTCGCTGGACGACCCAGAGGTCTCCCTCTTCATCCCTGTACCCCAGATCCCCGGTGTACAGCTCTCCGTCCCGCAGTACCGCTGCGGTCGCCTGCTCCTGCTTGTAGTAGCCTTGCATCACAGTAGGACCGCTGACAACGATCTCCCCGATCTCTCCTGGTCCCTGCTCCCTTCCCTCCTCTCCCACGATGCGCACGGAAGAGAACAGCAAGGGCTTTCCCACGCTGCCGGGTTTATGGCGGATATCGGCAGGTGAGGCGG
>RFHZ01000055.1 GCA_003696125.1 Nitrospinota bacterium | reverse complement strand
GGAGGTCCACCGGTGAGGAGGGCAAAGGCCCGGGCCGCCTCGGAGTTATCCGGGGGTTGCTCGGAGAGGGACATGAAGAGGGAGGGGATGCCACATCCCCAGAAGGACTGGTCACCGGCCCGGCCAAAGCGTCTCCCTGAGAGGGTCTGGCCGGTCTGCTCGGCGATGATGGCAGAAGCGAAATCACGCATCTCGGCCATGGTGCAGGCTTCAGAGAGGATGGTCGCCCCTTTGGCTCCGACCGAATCGACATTGACATGGGCCACACAGCGGTCATGCAGCTCTTCCCAGAAAGTGTCGGCGTACCAGGTGGAACCGGCGTACCGGCCATGCGAGTGGCCGGACCAGAAAGCCAGGCGCAGTCCACGCCGCAAGGCCTGGCGGTGTCCGGCCAAGATCCGTCCCACTTCGAGCATGGTGGCATTGGCCGTGCCGTTGTCCATGGCTCCGTAATACCAGGAATCGATGTGTCCGCTGAACATCACAAACGTGTCCGCTTCGATCTGACCCGGCAGGTCGGCGATCAGCACCGGGATGTTTCGCCAGCCGGTCCAGGTCTTGGTAGAGAGTCGAACCCGGACCGGTCCCTTGCGCAGGAGTTCCTTGAGGTAATCTCCATCCCGGGAGAGGATGGAGATGATCGGGGAGTGGGGAAGCAGGGAAGCGGTCTCCGGCGTAGGGGTACCCCATACCGGTGAAGCGATCATCTCATGGAGGTGTTCACCACTGATATGGATCTGGGCGATCGCCCCCCCTTTCTCCGCCTCCAGCACCTTGACCGGCATGACCCGTCCATCCTGCAGCACCACCTTTCCCGACACATCCACCCCTTTCTCCGGGGGAGAGAGCGGATAGGTCTGGTACACCAGCTCCCCCTCCATCCCCTCCGGTGGGGTGGAGAGGGAAAAGGAGTGGGTGATGGCCCTGATCTCCCGTTGTTCCGGGGAGAGCACCTGGAGTCTCGCCTCTTCCGGCAGGCTGATGTAGGCTTCAGGTTCATAGAGATGGGTGGTAAAACCGTACCGGTCCAGTTCCTGCTGGACATAATCAAAGGCCTTACGTTCTTCCGGGCTCCCGGAGAGTCGAATCCACTGGGCAATGGTCTCCGTATACTCCATCAGCTTGGCCTGGGAAACCTCGGCCAACACTTCTCGCGCCAGGTCTTCCTGTGTCATATCCTTCCCTCCTTGCTAAGGGTTATACCCACAGCACCTCTTTGCGGTAGTCGAGATTGGTAAGCAGCGGTTCTGCCGGTCCCTCATAGGTGATGTGCCCTCGATCCAGCACGTAGACACGATCGGCTAAGGAGAGGGCCAGATCGAGATCGTGTTCGACCAGCAGTATGGGGATCGTTTCCCGGAGTTGATTGATGCAGTGAAACACCTCTTCGGTCAGGGCAGGAGACAGTCCCTCAAAGGGCTCATCCAGGAGCAACAACCTGACGTTACCGCTCAGGGCACGGGCAATCGCCACCATCTGTTGCTCGCCTCCGGAGAGGATATCGGCCCGGAAGTGTAAGCGCTCCTTTACCCGGGGAAAGTAACGAAAGATCTGCTCCTCATCCCAATGCACCCCCTCTTTGGGTCCTCGCTTCAGCCGGCCGAGAGCCAGGTTTTCGGCCACGGTCAGGTTCGGGAAGAGTCGTCGTCCCTGCGGTACCAGGCGGATACCGAGACGGGCAATGGCTTCCGGTGTTCTGCCGGTGATCTCTGTCTCCTCGAAGAAGATGTGTCCCTGCCGTGGTCGGGACAGGCCCATGATGCTCCGGAGGGTCGATGATTTCCCTGCCCCGTTGCGTCCGAGCAGGGCCACCACCTCATTGTCACGGAGTTCTAAGGAGACGTCGTAGAGGATATGGCTCTTCCCGTAAAAGGTATTCACCTCCTTGAGGGTGAGGATCGGTTTTCCCTCCGCCTTCTTCCGGGGCTTTTGCACCTGAATCATCGATTTGCGTCCGCTACCGAGGTACACCTCCTGCACCTCGCGATGGTTCCGCACCACGGCAGGAGGACCATCCACCAGCACCCGGCCGTCGTTCATGACCGTAATCGCATCGGAGAAGGCAAAGACACGATCGATGTCATGCTCCACGACCAGCACAGCCATCTGCCGGGCCAGGAGCTTCATGAGACCGGTCACCCGTTCCCGTTCCGCCGCCGCCAACCCGGCCAAAGGCTCGTCGAGCATGATGGCTTTCGGTTTTGCGGTTAAGGTTAAACCGATCTCCAACAGCCGCTGTCCCCCATAGGAGAGGTTGGAGACCAGGGCCTGTTCTAACCCTTCCAGTCCCAGGAAGCGGATAAGCTCCTCTGTCTCCTCATGCACCGTGGGCAGGGTGTCGGCACGCCGCAGGAGATGGAAGCGGTTGGGGTGATGGGCCTGGATACCCAGGCGGAGGTTTTCGTACACGGTGAGATCCTGGAAGAGATTGGTGATCTGGAAGGAGCGGGCCAATCCCCGGGCCACAATCCGGTCAGGAGAGAGGCCATCGATCCGTTCTCCCAGGAAGTGCACGCTACCGGCATCGGGGGGATACATCCCGGAGAAGACATTAAAGAGCGTTGTCTTGCCGGCACCGTTAGGGCCGATAACAGACTGGAGCCGCCCCGCATAGGCCTGCAGGGTGACATCAGAGACGGCCACAAAGCCTCCAAAACGCTTGACCACTCCCTGGCATTGGAGCAGGGCAGAAGAAGCAGCAGGGATATCCGGCCGCAGGAAGGGGGGGAGTTCCTGGCTCGGTTGCGGCTTTATCCGGCCAGCCATGGCGGCAATGGTCTCCTGCTTGCGGCGCCAGGGGGCCAGAATCCGTTCCCCTAACCCCATGAGCCCGGTGGGGGAAAAGAGGATAAAGGCCATGAAGAGGAGGCCAAAATAGAAGAGCCAGGCATCGGTATATTCGGAGAGGACCTCGCGAAACACGATGAAGAAGGCTGCTCCCAAGGGAGGCCCCAGGAAGCTGCGCATCCCCCCGATGATCGACATGGCCAGGATTTCCCCGGAGAAGAAGGGATGCACGAGATCGGCGGAGACGAAGTACTTGAGGAAGGCAAACAGGCTCCCTCCGAATCCTACCACGGTTGCCGATAAGACAAAGGCGAGTAGCTTGTACCGGTGTACCGGGTAACCGATAAAGGTGGCACGCTGCTCGTTTTCACGAATCGCTACCAGCACACGACCAAAGGGAGAATCGACAACGCGCCACATCAACCAGGCCACCAGGAAGGTAAGGAAGGCCACCAGGTAGTAGAAGACCAACTGGTTGTTGATCGCCATGCCGAGGAGAGGGGGACGGGTAATGCCACCTAACCCGTTTTCCCCACCGGTAAAGGAGGTCCACCGGTAGACCACGTAGAAGATGAGGGCGGTAAAGGCCAGGGTCAACAGGGAGAAGTAGACACCGCGCCGGCGCAGGGCGAGAAACCCGGTAATCAGGCCCAAGAGAGCGGCAAAACCGATGGCAAACAGGATGGGCACAAAGAAGCCTCCCGGCATCAGATGGATCTGGAAGAGGGCAGCCGCATAGGCGGCCAGCCCAAAATAGGCGCCATGCCCGAAAGAGAGGAGACCGGTGTACCCGAGCAGCAGGTTAAAGCCGAGGCCGACCATGGCAAAGATGGCGATTTCCGTGGCCACGGCATGGATCAGGCCGGCGGCACTCAGCAGGTGGGGAAGCACGACAAGGCTGAGGGCATAGATCAGTAAAGGATGACGAGGTATACGCACCTTTCGCTTTTTCCTTCTATTCCAGGCGTTCAAACCTCTCCCCCATCAGGCCACGGGGACGGAGGAGTAAGACCAGTATCATGAGGGCATACATGGAAGCTTCGGTAGCCGGTGGATAGATGAGCACGGTTATGCCCCGGGCGATACCGACCAGTGCCCCGGCGCAGATGACCCCCCAGAAACTCCCGAGCCCACCGATCACCACCACCACGAACGCTGCGGTCAGGATCTCGGTACCCATGGCCGGCTGTACACCGGCCAGCGGCGCCGACATGACACCGGCCAGGGCGGCAAAGGCGATACCCAGGGCAAAGATGGAGGTGAGCACCGGCCGCAGGCTGATACCCAGGACGCGTACCATCTCCGGGTCACGTGTGCCGGCCCGCACGATCATGCCAAAGGGGGTCCGGTAGAGGAGGAGCCAGGCGCCGAGGACGGTGACGATCACGATTACCAGTACCGTCAGGCGGTAATAGGAATAGATGAACTCTCCGAGAAAGATCGCTCCTCGCAAGGCTTTAGGGATGGAGAAGGGCAAGCCGGTTGCCCCCCAGATCAACCGGATGCTCTGCTCTGCCGTCATGGCCAGTCCAAAGGGTAAAGAGGAGGGAAAGGGCCGGATCTTCCTGGTAAAATCGCTGGATAAAGAGGGTTTCGATCAACACGCCGAGCAAGGCGACACCGACAGGGGCGATCACCATGGCCCCAAAAAATCCGGTCCATCGCTGCACTTCATAGGCGAAATAGGCTCCCAGGGCGTAAAACGCCCCGTGCGCCATATTGACCACCCCCCCCAGGCTGAAGATCAGCGATAGCCCCAGGGCCAGCAACACATAGTAGGCGCCGACTAACAAGCCGTTTATGATCTGTTCGACCACAACAAATAACATGATGGTCTCGCATCCGATAAAAGGCTGAGGCGCAAGGGCAACGGCAACGGGCCATCACCTCCTGGCGCCTCAGGGATTCTCGTTTTACGCTTTCAGGGTACAGGGGTTTTCTTCTCTGGTCGGCTGAATCAACTCGAGCGGATCGTCAGGTCCGGGCATCGGCTGCACGATCTCAAAGATATCCCACTTGTCTTTGGCCTCAGACGGGTCTTTGACCTTCACCACATACATCTCCTGCAGGAGCTGATGATCCCAGTCACGGAAATGCGCTTCCCGGTCCTTATAGATATCAAACCTGGCTCCCTTTTCAAAGTACTCGATGAGCTTGGCCGATTCGGTAGATTTGGTCTCTGCAATCGCCTGCAACACGATGCGGATCCCGGTATAGTCCTGCCAGGCCTGGTTGTCAGGTGGCTTGCCGTATTCGGCGATGAACCGTTTGGTGAAAGCGACCGACTTCGGGTTCTGGAGACCGTGATACCAGAGGCTCTGCCAGTAGCCTGACAGCGACTCGATCCCGGCTGCCCAGAAGGGGACCGTGTCCATGACTCCACCGGCCAGGGGATAAGGGAGACCGTATTCGCGGTACTGCTTGAGGAAGGTGGTCTGATCAACACCGGCCAGATTGATGTACACGAAATCCGGTTTGGCCCGCCGGATCTTGATGATGTACGGGCTGTAATCCGGCGTATTGGTGGGCACCATGTCGTTGTGCATGACGATCCCACCGTTGGCTTTGAGGAAACGGGAGGAGACGCGGTAGAGGTCATGGCCGAAGGCGTAGTCGGCGGTGAGCATATACCACTTTGCCCCCTTGATCAGCCCCTGCTTCTTCTGCCAGAGCCCGATCGTCTTGGTGTACATCGTGTTACAGCCCTCGACGTGGAACATGTAGCGGTTGCAGTTACTCCCCCGCAGGGCATCAGAGTTGCAGCCGGTGTTCACATAAAGCTTCTTGTAGCGGAGCGCCTGCTCGGCGATGGCCAGACCAGAGGCAGAGCTGATCTCCCCGATCAGGAAATCCACCTTGTCCCGCTCCACCAGTTTCTGCGCCTTGGTAACCGCCACTCCCGGGTTGACACTGTCCTCGGAGATGAGTTCGACCTGTCGTCCCAGCACCCCTCCCGCCTGATTGATCTCCTTGACGGCAAGAGTCGCTCCCATGACCGCATAGGCGCCGAGCTGTCCCAGGAACCCGGTACGGGGAGTGAGGTGCCCCACTTTGATCGTGTCTGCTCCGGCTCTCACGATGGCCGGAAAGCCCCAGGAAGCCACAGTCACGCCTAGAGCAGTGGTTTTCAAAAACTGCCGGCGACTCATGCCTGGTATCGCCAATGGTCTGTCTCTCTCTTTCCTTGACATCGTTACCACCTCCTTGACTGCATTAGACCAGAGATAAAGAAAAACTCCACCGGTTCGCCTGGTTACCGGGATACCAACCCCACTATAGGCCCCCCTTTTCCTCCTGTCAAGAGCATTTTACGTGGCCATGGATGCCCCTCTCCGATCGCACGTTACCCGGAAAATCGCCTTTTAAGCCCACGGAGATCACCGGGAGGGAGAGGCGAAGAGACGATACCTACGGGTGCTTGCAGATCACGTTGAGCAGGGCCTGGCGTCCTTCTTCGCGCACGACACGAAGCGCACGGCGCAGGGCCGGCAGGATCTCGGCCGGATCCTCGACCCGCTCCCCGTACCCGCCGTTGGCCTGGCAGATCATCTCATAGGCCGGGGCAGGAGAGAGTTCGCTCAACGGGAACCGGTTGGTCTTGACCGCCCATCCCTGCGGGTGGACAGAGCGGGTGGCCCGCCGCACCGCTCCCCAGCATTGATTGTTGAATACCACTACCAGGATGGGGAGGTGATAGGCCTGGGAGACGAAGTGCCCGGCTGTGGGCACGCTGAAGAGATAGCTCCCATCCCCGACCGTGGCAATCACCGTCTTCTCCGGTGCGGCCAGCTTGATCCCCAGGGCGGCACCGGAGAAG
>RFHZ01000529.1 GCA_003696125.1 Nitrospinota bacterium | reverse complement strand
GATGTGCTGGATGGGAAGGTCTCTTTGCTGCGGGCCCGGGAAGACTATGGGGTGGTGATCCAACCGGAGACGCTGGTGCTTGATCAGGACGCTACGCAACGGCTACGGGCAGAAAAGAGGAGCCAGGAGTCCGCCCTTCGTTTCCCTCTCGAAGACGGGATTTTTCACCGAGGAAGCCCTTTCCAATACTGAACCTCCTTATGCCACGAGCCTCTTGGAGCGATTCCGTCAGTCAGTTCAATGGGGCAACGCGACGTTGGATATTTCACACCGAACGAGGCGGTGAGATCTTCAGGGGAATGCGAAAAAGAATTCGCGAAAAAGATCATACACTCCCCTTTGTCGTTGCATCCTGGTAGTAAGGAGTATAGATTATCCCTAGCTGATAGAAGGGGAGTAGGGAATAATAAGAAGGATGAGACAGGAGGGGAGGAGAGATGGCGTGGCGTTTGGGCGTGGATACTGGTGGGACCTTTACTGACTTGGTCCTCTTTGCTGATGATACGGGTGAGCTCTTCACCTGGAAGATCCTTTCCACTCCTCATGATCCATCAGAAGCTGTTTGCCGAGGGATCCTAGAACTCCTGGCACAGCGAAACTTGCTACCAGCAGATATAGCTTACCTGGGGCACGGGACCACCGTTGCCACGAATGCCTTTCTGGAAGGGAAAGGAGCCATTACCGGTCTTTTGACTACCCAGGGATTTGAGGATCTCCTAGAGATTGGTCGCCAGGCTCGACCCCATCTCTATGACCTGCATGCGGATAAACACCCCTCTTTAGTGCCAGGCCGGCGCCGGGTGGGGATCCCTGAACGGATCGACTTCCAGGGACAAATAGTGACCCCGCTAGATGAAGCTGCTGCTCGAGAAGCCATTAAGAAGCTCCAGAGGCAAGGGACACAGGCAATAGCGATCTGTTTTCTCCACTCCTGGGTCAATCCCCAGCATGAACGACGGATGCAAACCCTGGTGGAGGAAGAATTCCCGGAGGCTTATGTAGCCACTTCTAGCGAGGTACTCCGGGAGATCCGGGAGTACGAACGCCTGAGTACCACCGTGCTCAGTGCCTATCTGGGACCGGTCGTTGTTCGTTATCTGAACCGCCTCCAGCAACGGCTCAAGGAAATTGGTTTCCGGGTGGCACCCCAGATCACCCAGTCCAACGGCGGGATCATGTCTCTACAAGCTGCAGAACGTCGAGCGGTCGAGACTGCTCTTTCTGGGCCAGCCTCTGGGGTGATAGGTGCTGCCT
>RFHZ01000528.1 GCA_003696125.1 Nitrospinota bacterium | reverse complement strand
GCGGAAGGCCTGCTGTGTCTTGGTGCTGTGGCACTCCGGACACTCCGGTTGCAGTCCGGCCTGTTTTTGCTGCAGAGTGGCAAAAACTTCGAACATCTGTCCGCAGTTCTGGCATTGATAGTCGTAAGTGGGCATCAGACCTCCTCCTATACACTGATCACTTTCTCTGCTTTGGCCAGCGCCTCGATGACAATCGCTATTCTTAGCAGCATCCCGGGCCACAGCCGGTGGCGAAGTTCAGACCGATCACCTGGGAGATGGTGTCCGCCACCTCTTGACAGAGCCGGCGCAGTCGTTCCTGAGCCTCCATATAATTCTGTACAGCCGGCTGGTTTACCATGGCCTGCTGCAGACGGCGGAGTTCCTCTTGTTCGGCGTCACTGAGAAATCCAAACTGGGCCTGCCATCCCAATGCTTGCTGCTTCTCCTGGAAGGCACGGATGGCTTCCTGCGCTGCCGGGTTGTGTCGCAATTGCCGTTGTGCTTCCTCAAAGGCCTGGTATTCCGGGGTCTCTGCCAGCACAGTGGCAAACTCCCGGGCAGCTTGTAAGACCTCTTCTTCACTGAGGAAACCGATCTGCTCTTTCCACTGGTGTGTCATCAACATCTCCCTCCTTGTTGTCAGGTCTTTTCTGGCCTCTGTTTTTTCACGTTCCCTGCTCTTGCAAGAGGGCACCGATCTGCTTCTGAATCTGGTCACGCACCTGGCGAAAGACGGCCAGCACCTCGTCGTCGCTGCCGGTAGCCTGAGCCGGATCAGGAAAACCCAGGTGGACCCGCTTGCCCTGGCCCAGCCAGGTCGGACACTCCTCGGCCGCAGCGTCGCACACCGTTACCACCAGATCAAATGGGGCCTCCCGGAATTCCTCAACCGACTTGGAGCGGGCGGTATGGTGATCGATACCGATTTCCGCCAGAGCACGCAGGGCAAAGGGATGCACAGAGCCGGCCGGATGGGTACCGGCCGAAAAGGCCTGCCACCGGTCTCCCCACTGCGTATTCACGATTGCCTCGGCCATCTGGGAGCGAGCCGAGTTCCCGGTGCAGAGGAACAGGACTTTACGCTTCATTGCTCTCCCTCAGTCTCTCCGTTTCCGTAAATCAGATTGCCCAGTTCGGTCAGCACAGCCAACCCCTTGATCTCTCCTGGCAACAGGGGTACCGTCAGGAGAGGGGTGGCAAAACGCTTTTCCATCTCTACCAGGTACTGCTCCTGCATGGCGCGACGAGCACGGAAGTAGTCGTGGATACACTCCTCCAGCGGCAGCACCTGATTGGCGATGACCAGTCCGGTGGGGATGCCTACCCGGGCCAGTTCCTGCATGGCACGTTGGGCTTCTATGATAGGGGTGGCTTCGGGATAGGTGACGAAGACAAACGTCGTCTGCTCGGGATTGCGCATGAGGGTAACGACCCGCTGGAAGCGTTCTCCAGCCACAGCATCGGCTGCACTGACCGTCGTGGCCAGTGACGCTTTGAGAGCGATCTGCTGGCTCCAAGCGATGGGCAACTCCAGCAGGCGCAGGGTGTGACCGGTGGGAGCGGTATCGAAGACGATAACATCGTAGTCGGTCCGCTCTGCAAAGGAGACAAAGCGGTCAAAGATCGCCATCTCCTCGGTACAGGGGCTTTCTAACTCTTCTGCCATCTGGGCCAGCATCTGGGGTGAGTACCTCTCCTGTGCCTCGTGCAAGACACTGGCCTTATATGCTGCTGCCGCCTTTTCCGGGTCGAGGCAGGTGACCCACAGATTCGGCAGCTCAGGGAGAGGGGCCGGTTCATCCCCTACCGGCTGCTCCAGGACATGACTCAAATGGGCCGCTGGATCGGTGGTCAGTAACAGGGTCTGGTAGCCCTGACGAGACAGCCAGATCGCCGTGGTGCAGGCCAGAGAGGTCTTGCCTACACCTCCCTTGCCGGCAAAGAAGAGGAGGCGATGAGAGCCTTTTGCCGGCACCAGGCGAGAGATGACCTGGGCCGGAGTGGTGGGGTGCGGCAGAGATCGTGTTGGCACGTTAAAGGTTACCGGTGGCATGGTAAAGGTAAGACGGTCGGCTGCCGGTGGTTGCCGCTCGTATAGCCGGAACGACACTTCACGTAACCGGTCTATCCCCTTGATTTCACCGTCTAGCAGGGGAAAATAGCGAGTGGGCAGGGGGAGTTTCTCGGCGATCTCCGCCAGGTAGCGCTGTTGCATGGCTGTCCGTTGACGGAAGAAGGGAGTGGTGCTCACCGCTGTGGGGATGATGCCGTTGACGATGAGTTGCTGCGTTTGCATGCCGAGCTGTGCCAGCTCGTTTGCGGCTCGCATCGTTTCCGCGATGGCGGTCGCTTCTGG
>RFHZ01000054.1 GCA_003696125.1 Nitrospinota bacterium | reverse complement strand
TCTCCAGATCGACCTGATCCACCGCCACCACACGATGTCCAAAGATCTTGCTCACGCCTTCCAGTCGAACCCCTGCCATGCTCTCTCCTCTGCCTAGCCTTTCACGCCACCGGCTCCGATGCCGGTGACCAGGTGTTTCTGGACAAACATGAACACGATGGCCATGGGAAGCGTGATCAAGACCGAGGCAGCCATGACCAGTCCCCAATCGATATTGGTGGCGGAGATGAAGTTCATCATGCCCGGGGGTAGGGTCTTTAACGACTCGGTCGAGATCAGCACCAGGGCAAAGAGGTACTCGTTCCAGGACCAGATAAAGGTGAAGATGCCGGTAGCGATGATGCCTGGCAGGGCCTGGGGAAGGACCACATCCCAGAAGGCGCCTAACCGTCCTGCCCCATCGATCATGGCCGCTTCTTCCAGGTCGAGCGGGATCCCCTGGAAGAAGGAGCGGAGCACCCAGAGGGAGAAGGGGAGGGCAAAGGTGGTGTTGGCCAGCACCAGGCCGGTGTGCGTATCGGTCAGCCCGAGTCGGGCAAAGATCACCACCAGGGGGATGATCATCAGCACCCCGGGAAACATGTAGGTGAAGAGGATGGTGCGTCCAAACAGCTCTCGTCCCGGGTACTCGAAACGGGTCAGGCTGTACGCACCCAGCGTGGCAACGGTCAGGGCAAAGAGGGTGGTTCCGGTGGAGACCTTAAGGCTGTTGAGGAAGAGCCGGCCAAAATCGGTGATGAGGAAGAGGTTCTTGTAATTGGAGAGGGTGGGCTGGACCGGGAGCATGGTGGGAGGCACGTCAAAGATCTCGTCCAGCGGTTTCAGAGAGGTGATCAGCATCCAGTACAGGGGAAAGCAGACCACGACCAGGATGAGGGTGGTGAGGAGATAGCAGCCGAACAGGAAGAGGGCGTGCCTGGTCTCGTAGCGCAGCTTCATCAGATCGCCTCCTCCCGCTTGAAGAGACGGAAGTACACGGTCATGACCAGGACCAGGAAGAGGAACATGGTGGTGGCGATGGCCGCGCCTTTGCCCAGGTTATAGGCCCCAAAGGTCTCTTCATAGACCAGGATGGGGAGGGTCATGGTGGCACGCAGCGGTCCGCCACCGGTGAGCAGGAAGATTACCTCAAAGTTGTTGAACATCCAGATGCTGCGCAGCAGGATCACGATGAAGAGGACGTTACGCAGTTGGGAGAGGGTGATGTCGGTGAAAAGCGCCCACCGTCCCGCCCCATCGATCTTGGCCGCTTCGTACAGGTCCTGCGGGATGGTCTGCAGTCGGGCCAGGACCACAATCACCACAAAGGGGAAGTACTTCCAGAGCCCGACCAGCACCACGCTGGCCATGGCACTCTCTACCGAGGCGAGCCAGGGGATAGGGGCTTCGATCAGTCCCACCCGCAGGAGGAGATGGTTGATGATCCCGTACAGCACGCTGTACATCAGGGTCCAGGTCAGGGTCACCGAGATGATCGGCACCATGTAAGGGAAGAGGATCAGGCCGCGAGCCACGGAACGGCCGGTAAAGGACTGGTGGAGCAGGAGGGCGATGGCGGTGCCCAAGATGGTCTGCAGGCTGACCGTGCTCCCGGCCCAGACCACGCTGCGGCCCAGCGCCTTCCAGTACTCGCTGTCCCGGAAGAGATCGAGGTAGTTCTGCAGGCCGACGAACTCCCCTTCTGGCGCCAGGAGATGGCGGGCAAAGAAGCTCGTATAGACCACATAGCAGAGGGGGTAGAGGAGGAGTCCGACAAAGAGAATAAGGCTGGGCAGGATCAGCACCACTCCCAGTGTATTGTCCCGGAGACGAAACCTCTTCACCCGTCCGCTCTCCCTTATCCCTTGATGTCTTTGGTCACCTCGACCATCCGCTTGTGCGCCCAGGCCACCGCTTTGGGAATCGACTCCTTCCCGATAATGATGCGCTGGATGCAGTCGGCAATCACCCGGTTTCCGGTTACCGCTGCCCATTTGTAATTGAAGGGATGATTGGGAGATTCCTTGACCGCGCTGACCCCGTAGGTAGGGACCTCGGACAGGGTCTTGGCGATATCAGGGCTCTCCTTGAGCCAGGGATGCTCCAGATAGATGGCGAGCAGGCTCTTCTTGGTCGGGATGACGTGACCGGGCACGGTCCAGAGGATCTGCTTCAGCCAGGTATCGCTGAACATCAGCTTGACCAGTTCTACCGCTTCCGCGGTGTTGGGGGTCTTGTAGAGGAAGACCTCATCGTGATGGAGGGCGGTGCGGGTGATCTTGCTTCGTGGAATAGGCACCGCGCCGCTCTTGCTCACCAGTTCCGGTGCAGAGCGGTGGAGATGAGAGAGGACACGACCCCAGTAGAAGGTGGTGACAGAACGGCCAGAGACAAAGGCGTTGCTCGCCTCACGAAAACCGTAGGTCCCGGCATCAGGGGGAGAGAAGCGGGCCATCTCTTTGTAGTATTTGAGCGCTCCCCGCGTTTCCGGTGAGTCGAAGACCACGCGGAGCTTTTCATCAAAGATGAATCCACCGTTGCTCCAGATGGAGATGTAGACCTGGATATCGGTATTCCAGGTACGGCCGTAGGGGAAGACCGCCCCGTAGATCCCCTTCTTCGGGTCTGTGGTCTTCTCCGCCACCTCCAGATAATCCTCCCAGGTGACCGGCGGTTTTAGTCCCTTCTCCTCCAGGATATCCTTGCGGTACCAGAGGACCGGTCCCTGGCTTCCATAGGGGATGGCGATCTGCTTGCCGTTGACATTCCAGGCTCCCAGGGCGGTGGCATCGAGGTTTTCTCGACCGATCGCCTCCACCACATCCGACATCTCCTTGAGATAGCCTCGTTTGAAGTGTTCGTAGGTAAAAGAGGGCTGGCTACCGCCGACAACCAGTTCAGGGGGACGTCTCACCGCGATGTCTGTGGCCAGCTTTTTGACGATATCGTCCCACTTGGTAAACTCCCCTTCCACCCTGACTCCCGGCTTCTGCCGGGCAAAAGCGGCAAAGAGCTTCTTCCAGACCTCGATCTGCGCCGGGTCTGCTTCCGGGGTCAGGAAACGGAGCTTCTTCTCCTGGGCCAGTCCCGCCCCAGGGGAGAGGATGGACAGGGCCAACCCGGCACCCAGCAGGCTTCCGGTACGCAAAAAGGCTCTGCGGTCGATCCAGGGACCGCTTCCTCGCTTTCTCATCTTCTTTCCCTCCTTTCCCTTCTCCTCTTGTGGATTACCCGGGAAATCGTTATGGTAAGGGATGGCTTGCAGAGGACCAGAAGACACCCGCATCAGGCGACCCTCTGCTCAGTTAGAACTCTTATATATTGGGGGAGAGTTGTCAAGAAGAAACTGCGCTACTACACCCCTGCCGCCTGGAATGCGGCCTTGACCATGGCCTGGGCTTCCTCCTGGATCTTCCGGAGATGCTCTATTCCTCGAAAGCTCTCGGCATAGATCTTATACACCTCTTCCGTTCCGGACGGTCTGGCGGCAAACCACCCATGCTCTGTCACCACTTTCAGGCCACCGATGGGAGCATTGTTCCCCGGGGCATGGGTGAGCTTGGCCAGGATCTTTTCCCCGGCCAGCTCCTCTCCCGGAACCATATCAGGAGAGAGGGTCTAGAGCACCTGCTTTTGCGCCGGGGTGGCGGCCACATCCATCCGCTCGTATACGGGCTGCCGAACCGCTCCTGCAGGGCTCTATACTGCTCGGCCGGATCGCGACCGGTTCTGGCCGTGATTTCTGCAGCCAGCAGATCGAGGATGAAGCCGTCTTTATCGGTGGTCCATACCGTCCCGTCGTGACGCAGGAAGGAGGCGCCGGCACTCTCCTCGCCGGCAAATCCGTAAGAGCCGTTGAGCAATCCATCGACAAACCACTTGAATCCGACCGGCACCTCGACCAGGCGTCGGCTCAGATGCGCGGCCACCCGGTCGATCATGGAACTGGAAACCAGTGTCTTGCCGACCGCCGTCTCCTGGCTCCAGTGCGGGCGGTGCTGGAAGAGGTACCAGACGGCAACGGCCAGGTAGTGGTTCGGGTTCATAAGCCCGCCACTCCTGGTGACGATACCGTGGCGATCATAATCCGGGTCGTTGCCAAAGGCGATATCAAAGCGATCCTTCAAGCTGATGAGACCGGCCATGGCATACGGTGAGGAGCAGTCCATGCGGATCTTACCGTCTTTATCGACGCTCATGAAGGAGAAGGTGGGATCTATGGAGTCGTTGACCACTTCGATGTGGAGTCGATACCTGTCCGCTATCGGTTCCCAGAAGGCCAGGCCCGATCCTCCCATCGGATCGACCCCGATGCGGAGTCCGGCTGCAGCGATAGCGTCCATATCGATGACGTTTCGCAGATCCTCCACATACGGCCTGATATAGTCATATTC
>RFHZ01000527.1 GCA_003696125.1 Nitrospinota bacterium | reverse complement strand
TACTCGTTACTCATTACTTTTTTACTCAGTCCTCAGTCCTCAGTCCTCATCACTTTACTCGTTACTCGTTACTCATCACTCATTACTTTGAAAAAGGAAGGAGGTGAAGACCCATGATGATCAGCGGTAGCATCAAGGCTCTTGATGTCACCCGGCGGCGGGCAGTGATTGCCGGTCGAGATGGACAGGAGATCGTGGTCACCTTTCCCGAGGGAGCCATCATAGAGGTGGCTGAACCAGAGACAATGGGAACGATGGGAGGGGAGTTGAGCGATCTGCAGGAGGGTTTTTGGGTAGAGGTAGAGGTGGCAGAACAGGATGCCGAAGGGAATTGCCGGTGTACCTCTCTGGTCTGTGTGAGCTGAAAGCCCTTTATCCTCATTCCCCTGCGATAGAAGGAGGGAGAATCATGCGACGGCACATCAACCCCGCAGATGGTCAATCGCGACGTGTATTTCTCACCGGCTTTCTCGCTGGTGTAGGAGGAGTGACGACTTTACTCTCGCTTCCTGGCAAGGCGCACTCCGCCATACAAAGGCCGACCGTACCGGCCAGGGGTCCGATTCTGTATCGTCGTACGCCGGAGGTTGAGCGCTACTACCGGACCCTGTACCTGTAGGACTGCGTTGTGGTGATGGACGAGAATGCTCACCAATCAAGAGAGGAGGAGGAGGGATGAAACTCATCCGTGTGGAGCATAACGGTGCTGCCCAGGCATCTCCAGGATGGCCCGTAGCCTTAAATCCCTCTATAAATCGCCGTACCTTCTTGCGTGCGGCTGGCCTGAGTAGCGTGGGCCTGGTTGCCTCCATGGGACCGTCACTGGTGCAAGAGGGAGAGGCAGCCGAGAAGCAGGCGGAACCACCCCAGTACGAGCAGCATAAGACCATCTGTGGCAACTGTGCGGTCGGCTGCGGGTTTATCGGTGAGGTGCAGAACGGGGTGTGGGTGGGACAGGAACCCTGGTTTGAGCACCCGATCAACCTGGGGAGCCTCTGTTCTAAAGGGGCAGCGGCACGCGAGCATGTCATCAGTGAGAAGCGGCTCCGCTACCCGATGAAGCTGGAAGGAGGAAAGTGGAAGCGGATCTCCTGGGATCAGGCCATGACCGAAATCGTGGCCAAGCTGAAGCAGATCCGGGAGAAGTACGGTCCAGATGCCTTGATGATCCTCGGTTCCGCTCATCATACCAATGAGACGGCCTATGCGCTGCGGAAGTTTGCCGCCTTCTGGGGTTCGAACAACATCGATCACCAGGCGCGTATCTGCCATTCGACCACGGTGGCTGGTCTGGCCAATGTCTGGGGCTATGGGGCGATGACCAACTCGATGAACGATATCCGGAACAGCCGGAGCATCCTGATCATCGGGGAGAACGTCTGCACTTCCCACCCGATCGCCATGCAGCACATCCTCACGGCCAGGGAAGTGAACCGGGCGCATATCATCGTGGCCGACCCGCGTTTTACCCAGACCGCCGCCTTTGCCAACCAGTACGTGCGCATCCGTTCCGGGACCGATGTGGCCTTCATCTACGGTCTGATCTACATCATCCTGAAAAACGGGTGGGAAGACCAGCGGATGATCAATGAGCGCACCTACGGTTTCCAGTACCTGGTCGATGAGGTGGCCAAGTACGACCCGGATACGGTCGAGGATATCACCGGCGTGCCCAAGGCCAAGCTGGAGCGAGTGGCCAAGGCCCTGGCCGATAATCGACCCGGTACCGTGATCTGGGCCATGGGAGGGACACAGCATTCTAACGGGACCTCCATTACCCGTTCCTACTGCGCACTGCAGCTCGTCCTGGGGAACATGGGGGTACCTGGTGGTGGGGCCAACGTCTTCCGGGGACACGACAACGTGCAGGGGGCCACCGATCTCGGGGTGCTCTCCAACACCCTCCCCGGCTACTACGGGCTGGGTGCCGGGGCCTGGAAGCACTGGGCCAACGTCTGGGATGTGGATCTCAAATGGCTCAAATCCCGTTTCAAAGACGAGAAGATGATGCATAAGGTCGGGTTCACCGTGGCCCGCTGGTACGAAGGGGTGCTGCTGGATCCCAAGGAACTGGGACAGGATGTCAATGTCCATGCCGCGCTCTACTGGGGCCATTCCTCTAACTGTGAATCGCAGATGGACCGGATCAAGCGGGCCCTGGAAAAGGTAGAGCTGCTGGTGGATATCGATCCGTTCGTTACCACCACCTCTATCCTCCCTGATCGCAAGGATGGGGTCTATATCCTGCCGGCCGCCACCATATACGAGCAGTGGGGTTCGGTCACCAACTCGAACCGGGATATCCAGTGGCGGGATCGGATCGTTTCACCGGTCTGGGAGGCCCGGACCGATCTGGCCATCCTGCTGGAACTGGCCGAACGGCTCGGCTTCAAGGAGATGTTTACCAAGAACAAACGCGGGGTCTGGAGAGGGGTCCCCCAGAGCATGAAGGGAGTAAAGGAGCTGCCGGAAGAGACCATCGCCTCCATCATCGGGGAGTGGAACCTGGGCATGCGCACCATCGGGATGGTCGGCCAGACCTACGAGCGGATGAAGCGCCAGCAGGAGTGGGCCCACGCCTTTGATGTCAAGACCAAGAAAGCGATGGGAGGACCGGTCGATGGTGAGCAGTGGGGTCTCCCCTGGCCATGCTGGACGGAGAAGCATCCGGGCACGCATATCCTCTATCGCATCGACATCCCGGTGACAGAGGGGGGTATGGGCTTCCGGGCCCGCTGGGGCACCACGGCACCGGATGGGGAGACGCTGCTGGCCGCGGAAGGATCGGCACCGCCGGGGAGCTCGATACCAGGCGGCTATGCCGAGCTCAAGGACTGGAAGACGGATCTGACCGGTAAGGTCTTTGAGGAGGCCATGGCCAAGGGACTGGCTCCCTACGGCAACGGCCGGGCCCGGTTCAACTCCTGGAACATCCCGGAGGATCCGGTACCACGCCATCACGAGCCGATCCACAGCCCGCGTCCCGACCTGGTGGAGAAATGGCCCACCTATGACGATGTGAAGGACCACTACCGGGTTCCCACCCTTTACAAGAGCCTGCAGCAGAAGACCAATTGGGCCAAAGACTACCCGATCATCTTGACCACTGGTCGGCAGGTCGAGTTTGAGGGAGGCGGCAACAGCGAGCGGAACTGCTGGTGGCTGGTTGAGCTGCAGCCGGAGATGTACGCGGAGAT
>RFHZ01000053.1 GCA_003696125.1 Nitrospinota bacterium | reverse complement strand
CAACCGGCCTGTCGGTCCAATCTGCCCACCAGATCTTCAACCGGCTGCCCTGGCGAAAGGTATAGGCGCCCGGCCAGGGAATCACCCCCCGGATCAGGTTGTAGAGATCGCGTGCCCGCCGGGTCCAATCGATGTGTCCATCCTCCTTTTTCAGGCGAGGAGCATAGGTCGCGTACCGCTCCTCCTGGGGACGGAAAACCGCCTTTCCCTCCTCTATCAGCCTTAACGCTTCCTGCAGGCACTCGGCTCCCAGAGGGGCCAGGCGGTCATGAAGTGTCTGCGCCGTATCCCTCTCTCCTATCGGAATAGCCCGCTGGAGGAGGATATCCCCGGCATCCATCCGCTCGTTCATCTGCATGATGGTGATCCCGGTCTCTGTTTCCCCACGGATCAACGCCCAGTTGATCGGTGCTGCTCCTCGCAGCCGGGGGAGTAAAGAGGCGTGCACGTTGATACATCCCCGCGGGGGAAGGGTCAGCAGCGATGCGGGCAAGAACTTCCCATAGGCAACCACCACCATGATATCCGGTCGCAAAGAGCGGAAGTATGCGTATAGCTCTCTATCGCGGAGTGTCGTCGGCTGTATCACCGGCACTCGATGTTTCTGCGCCACCGCTTTTACCGGAGAAACGGTGACCCGTTGTCCCCGTCCACGGGGCCGGTCAGGCTGCGTTACCACGGTCAGTACCGTATGAGGAGAGGAGAGGAGCGCCTCCAGGGAAGGGACGGCGAATTGTGGCGTTCCCATGAAGATGATACGAAGGCTCATCAGCTCTGTGCAACCTGCTTCATAGCCTCTCTCTGGCGCTTACGGAGCTTCTGCTTGATCATATCGCGTTGGGCTTTGCCCAGATAATCGAGGATCAATCGCCCGTGCAGGTGATCGATCTCGTGCTGGAAAACCCTTGCCAAAAGCCCTTCTGCTTCTAAAATCACCTCTTCTCCCTCCGGGGTGAGTCCCCGCACGGTGACTACGGTAGCCCGTGGGACCTCCACCCGCACCTCAGGGAGGCTTAAACATCCCTCCTCCTCTACTGCCAGCCCCTCTGCCGCAAGGATCTCCGGGTTGATCAGGGCATGGAGTGCCGCCGGATCCTCACCCACGCTCAGATCTACCACGATCACCTGACGCGCCACCCCGACCTGAGGAGCGGCCAGGCCGATTCCTGGAGCGGCATGCACCGTTTCTATCATGTCTCTGATCAGTTGCTGGACAGTGGTATCGACCGTTTCCACCGGTAGCGCTTGCTCCCGCAAAAGAGGATGCGGATAGATCACAATCGGTAAAATAGCCATCGTTCCTTTCACTCTCATCTGCACTGCTATCTTCTCTATCCTCTCTCACTCCTGTTGGCCGGTATCCGCCAGATACCTGAAAAGCCTAGAAGTTTGACAAATGTCACAAACACATGCTATTATATCCTGTCTCTTCAGACAAATCAATGTGTGAGATGCGTTTGTGCCACCTGGGACTCAGATTTTGCTACGAGGACCACTTCCAGGGGTCTCTCTGAGCCTCACCGGTTCGTCTGGGCAAAAGGATGAGGTATGACGAAACATCGCAAAAAACGGTCAAAGGCTAAAGAGCCTCACAGGCGGGAAGGAAAACGAGCGGCTATCGCTCCCCTCCGCAATGCTCTTCTGCAGGGGACCTCCGATCCTTCCCTGCTGGCGCAGCAGTTTCCTGATCTGGTGCGCCACCTTCAAAAAGGTGAACAGGAGTTCCTGCTCGCCCTTTTGACAGGGAGTGAAACCATGGACGGCTGCGCAATGGGAGCGAGTCTTCCGCTTCCTTGAGGGAGGGGAAGAACAGGGCTGGCGGGAAGCCTTCTCCCTGCTCGTGGATTCCCCAGAACTCCCTTTAGGAACACGACTCCGCTTGCTCGAATACCTGGCATCTGCCGAGGGAGGAGTAGAGGAGGCCAGGCTGGTCCCCTACCGGTCTGCCCATGCCCTCTGTACGCGAGCGCTTACCCTTTTAGAAGAGGAAGCTTCTCCCGAGGCGTTGCAGCCTCTCCTTTCCGAGCTTCTCTCTCTGCCTGTTCCGTTAGGAGAGGCGGTGCTCCGTACCCTGGCCTCTCAACTCCCCGCAAAGGCCTTTCCCCTGTACGAAGCGCTGCTGGAAACGCAGCATGTACCGCTTTTGACCTTCCTGGCCGATCTGTTGAGGAAACATCCCTCCCCCCGTACAGCCCAGTTCTTGCAGCGACTGGTCCAGCAGTCTGCACACAAGGAAGTGCAGAAGGCGGCCAGACGTGCTCTCCATGCCTTGCGTTCAGCCGGGATCACCGTGGAACCGGTCTCTCCTCCCTCTCCGGTCAAACCGGTCTTGGAAAAGCCCCGTTTTTCCATCCAGAGTGCGCGGACCAGTCCGATCGACGGGATGGGAAGCCGGGCCATCTGGCTGGCACGGAGCAAGCCGTTTGGGGGGTATAATGTGGTACACCTGATCATCAACGATCGCACCGGTATCACGGATTGTATGGGGGCACCGGTGAGCAAAAAAGAGTTCCCGGTCCTCCTGCAGGAACTCCAAAACGATGCCTTCCCTCTGGTTGAAATCGATCCGGCTTACTGTCAGCACCTGATCGCAGAAGCGCACCAGCGCAACCTGAGCAGTGGGACAGAGGTCCCGCGGGAATATTTTCAACTCCGGGAGATCATTGGGGAGCCGGAACGCTCCTTTCCACAACCGATCATCTATCAGGAATTAGACGCCGAAGAAATCGCTGCCCAGCCCCATCATCTCTTCCATTCGGCCGACCTGCTGAACGAGAAGGAATTTCAGAGCTGGTATCTCCCACCCGAGGTGATAGAAAAACACCTCCCTCGCCTGCAAGACATGGAAGAGAGTCCGATCATCGTGAGTCCTGCGACACAGCAGGAACGAGAGGAAGATGCCTTGAAAGCGATCCTGGAGGAGTTCTTCGATGTCGAGACCACCCGGCTCTATCAGCGACGGCTGGAAGAGATGGCTTACCTCCTGCTTCGCCTGGGGAAAGAAGAGGAGGCTCGTAAAGCCTTTGCCGCTGCTCTCGCCATCTCTGAAAAGGTGGGGAAAGACCTCTTCGAGATCCCCTTTTTCCGGAAGATGGTGGAACGCTCCTTCTTTAAAGAGGAACGTCCAGAAGAGGAAGACAGAGGGAACCTCATTGTGCCGGCCTGGCGCTGATCCGTTTACTCTTCCCCTTCGCGCAGATCCAGTTGTTTGAAGCGCTCACTGAAATCCCCTTCCAGGCACTGCTGGGCATAGCGGAGATAACGACGGGCCGTGGAATGGAGGGGATCGACTCCCAGGACCTTGCGGAAGCAGGAGATGGCCTCAGCATATTGCTGGGTCTCATAGAAGTGCATGCCGCGCTCAAAGAGTAAGGAGGTCTGGGCACGCCGATAGGCCTCCTGGAATCGTTCGTCTTCCGGAACCAGGCTCACCGCATGGCGAAGGGTTACCACCGCCTGGGCAAAGGAGCCGTCCTCCAGGTAGCGTTTCCCCCGCTGAAAGGCCTCTTGTGCCAGGTGATGCCGTGTTGCCTGAAATACCTGTCCCGCCCCCTGGTAACGGGAGGAGGTCGTCAACACCTCTTGCCACTCGCGCAGAAATCGACTCAACGGATCATCCCGATAGTCTTCTTCCAGAAAAGCCTGCAAAGCCGCCTCTTCCTGCGGGGTGGGGAGAGGAGCAAGGGCCTGTTGGAAGCAGGCGGCCGCCTCCTCCCTCTTCCCCGTCTCTGCCGCGATGAGTCCCAGGTAGAAGTTTCCATTACGATCCGCAGGAGCCACCTGCAGCACCTGTCGCCATACTGTTGCTGCCTCGGCCAGCTCCTGCCTGGCGATGAGGGCCTTTCCCAGATAGGTAAGGGCGGAGAGGTTCCTCGGTTCCAGGCGGGCAATGGTCTGGTTGACCTGCATGCGTCTGTCTTCCATCCCTTCCCGCCGGTAGAGCTCTTCCAAAGCCTTACACACCGCCAGATCGTTCCTCTTCAAGGCCAGCACCTGTTCATAGAGGGCGATGGCTGCCTGGAAATCCCCCTTCTTCCTCTGCTCCTCTGCCTGCTGCCAGAGGGTATGCCGCCGATGACGCCGGGTCCAGAGGACCACACCGAAGCCCATGAGCAGGGAGAGGGAGAGGAGGAAGAGCCAGCGGAACTGGTAGAGATAGCTCTGGTACATCCTCCAGCGGGCTTGACCATAGTGAGGAGCCAGACTCAGGGTGGTCTGGAAGTATTCCCGCGCCTCCGCATATTTCCCCTCGTGCAGCAGCGCGACCCCCAGGGCGTACCGGGCTGGATAGAACATGGGGTCTAAGTCGAGGGCATTGGTCCAGTGGGCGATCGCCTGCCTGTACTCTCCTGCCTGGTAAGCCTTCCACCCCTCCTCCAGGTAGGCGACAGGGGGAGAAAAGGTGAAACGCTGGATGCGATGATTGATCGTGTCGGCGACGTAGAGGGCACCATGGGCATCGATGGCCACTCCATTCGGGTAGTAGAAAGCCCCGGCCTCCCTGCCCGGATGGCCGATGACCCACAGGAGGTCTCCGCTCAGCCCAAAGACCTGGATACGACTGTTGAGCGTGTCCGCCACATAGAGCCGGCCTTCGGCATCGATGGCCATTCCCCGGGGACTGTCTAGCTCTCCCGGTTTCTTGCCCGCTCTTCCGATCTCCCCCAGATAGCGACCGGTCGGTTCAAAGCGCTGCAGTCGATGATTCCCGGTATCGACTACCCAGACCTTTCCCTCCGGGTCTATGGCTACATCGGTCGGTTCGACAAACTCTCCCGGTCCCGTGCCCAGTTCACCCCAGCTCAGGAGCCATCCTCCCTGGGGAGAAAACTTCTGGATGCGATGATTCTGCGTATCCGCAACATAGAGATTCCCCTGTCGATCTACCGCCAGGCCTTCCGGAGAGCTGAATCGCCCTCTATGGCTT
>RFHZ01000526.1 GCA_003696125.1 Nitrospinota bacterium | reverse complement strand
TTACTCGTTACTCATTACTCGTTACTCATTACTCATTACTCGTTACTCATTACTCGTTACTCATTACTCATTAGGGAGGGAGGGTCATGCCAATCCGTGAGAGAAGACATCGACGCTGGCTCGACACCTGGGTAGAAGCACTCTGGGAGGAACGCCTCACCCGGCGGGAGTTCATGCAGCGGGGAGTCGCGCTGGGGATCTCGACAACGCTCCTCTCCGAGATCTTGAGTCAACACCGCCAGGCCTTTGCCGCGCAAAGCCCGTCTCCTGAGGTGTTGGAGAAGATCAAGAAAGAGGGGGGACAGCTATTCGTTTACAACTGGGAAGACTACATCCATCCGGATACCATTCCCGACTTTGAAAAGGAGTTCGGGGTCAAGGTGACCTATGATACCTTCCCCGGCAACGAGCAGTTGCTGGCCAAACTCCAGGCCGGTGGGGCCCCGTACGACGTTGTCTTTCCCACCCACAACTTCCTGCCCATCCATATCGCGCAGGGGCTCCTCGCTCCCATCAACCATGAGCACATCCCTAACATGAAGAACATCATGCCCAAGTTCCTTAACACCTCCTTTGATCCGGGCAACACCTATTCGGTCCCCTACGCCTGGGGCATGACCGCCATGGCCCATAACACCAAGTATACCAAAGGGGACCCCCATGTGGGGAGCTGGGCCCTCATGTTCGTGAGTGGCCCCCAACGCTACTCCGGCAAACTCGGCTTTACCGATGAACGGGAAGAGGTGATGGCCACGGCCCTCGAATACCTGGGCTATTCGGTCAACACGCACAGCGAGAAGGAGTTGCGCGAAGCGGGAGAACTCCTCATGAAGATCAAACCGCACGTGAAGGCCTTCTATCCGGGGGCAGAGGAGAAGAAAGCCCTGATCACCGAGGACATCATCGTGGCCCATGGCTGGAACGGGGAGATCGTCAAGGCGCACTGGGAGAACCCGGCCGTGGAGTGGATCCTGCCCAAGGAAGGGGGAACGGGCTGGTTTGACAACATGGCCATCCCCAAGGATGCACCCCACAAGTTCACGGCCGAGGTCTTTATCAACTACATGCTCAGACCCAGGGTGGCGGCAAACAACTCGAAGGCTTCCGGCTATGCCACCCCCAACCAGGTGGCGGTGGAGAGATACGTCGATCCGAAGATCGCCAAGAATCCGGCCATCTACCCGACAGAAAAGGAGCTGGCCCGCATCGAGTTCCTGGCGGTCATCCCGGATGAGATCCTCCCCATTTACGATGAGATCTGGACTCGCCTGTTAGGTTCATAGGAAGACGGAGAAGCATGCGCAAGCTGAGGCGACGTATCCTGCGTTTTTTCCGGCGTCACCCGACCTGTGGCCTGGGGGTCCTGCTGGGTCCGGCCGCCTTCTGGCTGCTGGTCTTCACCCTGATCCCGATGCTCATCGTGGTCTACTATAGCTTCCTGACGCGGGGTCCCTGGGGAACGATCAGGTACGAGTTCACCCTGGAGAACTACCGGCAGATCCTGGATCCCCTCTTCCTCAAGATCTTCTTCCGCTCCTTTCGCCTGGCCCTGCTGACCAGTCTCTTCTGCCTGATCGGGGGCTATGTGGTGGCGTACTGGATCGCCTTCTACGGTGGCCGGCACAAATCCCTCCTCCTCTTCCTGGTCATCCTCCCCTTCTGGACCAGCTACCTGGTGCGGATCTACTCCTGGATGACCCTGCTGGCCGACCATGGGCTGGTCAACAACTTCCTGACCAGGCTTCATCTCATCCGGGAACCCTTACCCCTGCTGCACAACGAGTTTGCCGTGCTGGTAGGACTGGTCTACACCTACCTCCCCTTCATGATCCTTCCCCTCTACGCCTCGCTGGAGCGACTGGATCGCTCGGTGCTGGAGGCGGCGGCCGATCTGGGGGCCACCCCGGCCGAGCGCTTCTTCAAGGTGACCTTACCGTTGACCAGAGGGGGGATGCTCAGCGGCTCGGTGCTGGTCTTTGTCCCGGCCATAGGCGAGTTTCTGGTACCTGAGCTGCTGGGGGGAGCCAAGGCGATGATGATCGGGAAGTTCATCACCCTGAAGTTTACCGGGCTGCGGCACTGGCCGCTCGGCTCCGCCTTCTCCCTCCTCCTGCTGGCCCTCATTCTCCTCCTCCTCTTCCTGTACATGCGGGTCGGTGGGGGGAAGGAAGCCTTTCAGGAGCAGGCACGGTGAGAGGACAGAGGGCACCCCGCCTGTTACCGGTTCTCTCCTTCTGTGTCTACCTCTTCATGTACGCGCCCCTCCTGGTGCTGATCGCCTTCTCCTTTACCCCCTCCGAGTACAGTATCCGCTGGGAAGGGTTTACCCTGAAGTGGTACCAGGAGGTGTTTCAGAACCAGAAGATTCAGGATGCGCTGAAGATCAGCCTCATGGTTGCCATCCCCTCGGTCCTCATCTCCACCGCCATCGGGACCCTGACCGCCCTGACCCTGTACCGCTCCTCGTTTCGGGGCAAGTCCCTGTTCCAGGGGATCCTCTACATCCCCCTGATCATGCCCTCCATCGTCATCGGCATCTCCCTTCTCCTCTTCTTCGTCTTCCTGAACATGCGCCTCGGGGTCCTGACCATCCTGCTGGCCCACATCTCCTTTTCCATCCCCCTGACCACCCTGGTCATCATCGCCCGGATGCAGCGGATCGATCGAACCCTGGAGGAGGCGGCCATGGACCTGGGAGCGGATGAGTGGACGACCCTGTGGAAGGTCACCTTACCCCTTCTGAAACCGGGGATCCTGGCCGCCGCCCTGCTCGCCTTTCCCTGGTCGTTCAACGACTTTGTCATCACCTTCTTTGTGGCCGGTGTCGGCTCGTCTACCCTGCCCCTGCGGGTCTATTCCATGATCCGTCTCGGTGTGTCTCCCATGGTCAATGCCCTGGGAACACTCATCGTTGTGGTCCCGCTGGTGCTGGTCATCATCGGCACCATTCTGGAACAGCGGAGGGTGTGATGGGAGAGAGAATCGGTGTAGAGTTGCGGCATGTGAGCAAGCGGTTCGGCGAGGTGCTGGCGGTAAACGATGTCAGCCTGCGTATCCGGGAGGGAGAGTTCTTCTCCCTGCTCGGTCCCTCAGGCTGTGGCAAGACCACCACCCTGCGGCTGATCGGGGGATTGGAAACGCCGGACAGTGGTGAAATCCTGATCAACGGGGAGGTGGTCAACGATCGTCCCCCGTACGAGCGGAGCTCCAACATCGTGTTCCAGAACTATGCCCTTTTCCCTCATCTGACGGTCAAGGAGAACATCGCCTTTGGACTCCGCCTGAAATCGCGCCGGGTGCCGGAAGCAGAGATCAGCCGGCGGGTCAAGGAGGTGCTAGACCTGGTGCATCTGGGCGGGTTTGAGTCCCGGCGTCCCGCTCAACTGAGTGGAGGACAGCAGCAGCGGGTGGCCCTGGCCCGAGCCCTGGTTCTGCGTCCCCAGGTCTTGCTGCTGGATGAACCGCTGGGTGCGCTGGACCGCAAGCTACGCAAGGCGATGCAGGTAGAATTGCGCCGCATTCAGCAGGAGGTGAACATCACCTTCATCTATGTGACGCATGACCAGGAAGAGGCGCTGAGCATGTCTGATCGCATTGCCGTGATGCGGCACGGGAGGTGGGAGCAGATCGGGACCCCAGAGGAGATCTTTCAGACCCCTCGCACCAGGTTTGTGGCCGATTTCATGGGTGCTTCCAATATCTTTAGTGGCCGGATCACCGGGATGGACGAGCGGGGGATGCACATAGAAATCGAGGAGGGACTCCAGGTGATCTGCCCGCCGCTCCCTTCCCTGGTTCCTGGGCAACCCATCAGCTTTTCTATCCGGCCGGATGCGGTGCAGGTCCTGCCTCCAGGGGCAGGGTGGCCGGGAGAGAATCTCTTTAGCGGGCGCATCACGGCCAGGGTATACCTGGGAGACATCACCGAGCTGACCGTGGCCTGGGGCGAACGCACCACTCTCCTCAGCCGCACCTCCAGTCGCCTCGTGCAGCAGTTGGGATTGCAGGAGAACGATCCGGTGCAGGTAGGATGGTACGCGGCAGACTGTAACCTGCTGGGGGAATAGGAGGACTCAGAGGCCTTTACTCAACGCTTTCAGGGCATTGACCCGCTCCCAGCCCAGGCGCCGGATGGTAAAGGCCGTCTTGTTATGATTTAAGGGCTCAGCCAGATCCACCCATTGCCGGCACTTCTCCCCGTCTACGGTACCAGGGACCGGGGCAAATTCGGAGAGCATGACCCGTACCCCTTCCTGCCGGCACATCTCTATAGAGGCCTCCACTTCCTGCTCTTCGCTATCCGGGTGGCCCAGGATGATATAGGCGGTTATGGAAGGGGCACCGGCAGAGCGGAGGGTATGTACCGCCTGTCGAAACTCTTCCCCATACACCTTTCCCCCGGTCTTGCGCTGCCAGGCGTACGAGCCGCTCTCAAAGCCGAGGTAAAAGGATTGACACCCGGCCCGCACCATCAGGGCGGCGATCTCCGGTGTCAGGAAGCGGGCATTCAAGGCGTTCGGGGTATGGAAGGTAACGCGCAGTCCCTCGCGCAGGACCCCTTCCAGAAAGGGGATCAGGGCCTGCTCAGGCTGGAAGAGGAGCGCGTCATCGTAAAAGGCCACATGGCGTACCCCGCATCGCAGCAGGTAGCGGAGTTCTTCCAGGCAGGCGTTGGTGGGACGGGCCACGAAGCGCGGGTAGAGGTGAGGTACGGCACAGTAGGTGCAGCGGAAGGGGCATCCTTCGGTCAGCTTGATCACCCCCACCTCACTCCCTGTTCCTTCCCAGAAGGGTAAGCCTTCGGTCAGCTCTATGCCCAGGAAGTGGGACAGGGCAGGCGAAACCGGACCCACCTGGACGAAGTCGGCACCCAGGGTACGGGCATGATCCGGGCAGAGGGTGGCATAGACGCCTCCCAGCACGATCCGGGCCCAGGGCTGGAGCCTGCGTACATCCTCGATCACCTCCCTGACCCCCAGGTACCAGTAGGTCATGACGGTCTGGATCATGACCAGATCGAAGTGTTGCTCTTGCAGGCAGGAGAGAAAGGCCTGGCGTGGTTTCCCGAAGCGCCGGAAGAAGCGGGGGATGTCGGCAAAGAGGGCCGGTTTGGGGATGATGGTGGCCGGGAATTTCCCCTGGCCTCTGGCGTTGCGGCGGAGCGGGGTGAGGTAGTTGAAATAGGTGAGTTGCGCTGCCTGGCGGAGTTGTCCAGCCACACGAAGCATCCCGTACGGCTGGAGCCAGAAGTCGTACGCGGTAAAGTCGTAGACAGGCGGATTGACCAGCAGGATACGGGGCTTCATCCTCCCCTCCTGTTGACCACTCCCTGGCAGGGGAGAAGGATGAAAAGTGGCAGCACCGTCACTACCGGTTAAAGCAGGTACCCGTACTTGAAGTTGGTCTTTTCCAGACGCCGTTTGAGGAGGGTCACCTTTTCATCCTCTTCCTGGAAGGGATCGTTGCAACGGACCCAAAGGTTGAGCAGGTAGCCAAGCCGGATATAGTTCCAGTCCAGGTCGTAGGGGATCCGTTTCTGCTTGGCCAGCTTGATCAACTCTCCCCGCAGTTTGGCCCGGGTATTCTGGGGAGGCTGGACGGTGGCGAGCTGGATCTGGGCATTAGTGAGCACGCGTTCCACCTGGTTGTTCCGCACCATGAGATAGTAGAGTCCCCTGGTGGAGCGGATATCGTGATATTGGAGATCCATCATCAGGATCTTGTCATCAGAAGGGAAGTGGCCGGCCTTGCTGGTCAAATAGTTATCGATCAGCGACTTCTTGATCACCCAATCGATCTCCCGGTGCAGGTGCATCGGGTCCTGATCCAGCCAGTGCAGGACGTAACCCCACTTCTCCAGGATATCCTCCACCTCCGGGTCTTTCGGCTTGGTGGAGTAGTACTTGAGAGCCAGCTCGTAGTACTCCCGCTGGATTTCCAGGGCACTCGCCTTCCCCCCGTCTTCGAGCTGGAGCTTCTTTTTGCAGGTCAGATCCCGGGAGATATCCTTCAGAGCCCGTACCGGGTTACGGAGAGAAAAGTCCTTGCGGATGAACCCATCTTCCACCATCTCCAGCACCAGGGCCGTGGTTCCGATCTTGAGATAGGTGGTGTACTCGGACATGTTCGAATCCCCCACGATGATGTGGAGGCGACGATACCGCTCCTTATCCGCATGCGGTTCATCACGGGTATTGATGATGCTCCGCTCATTGGTCGTGGTTCCAGAGATCTCCTGGCGGATGTGCTGGGCACGCTGCGAGATGTAGAAGTCGATGCCCCGTCGTGTCTTGAAGTACTTGCCAGAGCCGGCATAGATCTGGCGGGTCACCAGGAAGGGGATCAGTTGTTCGGCCAGGTCGTAGAAATCGGTGGTGCGTTCCACCAGGTAGTTCTCATGGCAGCCGTACGAATTGCCGACAAAGTCGGTGTTGTTCTTGAAGATGGCCAGATTCCCGGAGAGCCCTTCTTCGCGGAGACGCTGTTCCGCGTAGTAGAGGAGGTCCTCCAGGATCTTCTCCCCGGCCTTGTCGTAAATGACCACATCGAGCGGACTGGCACACTCAGGGGTGGCGTACTCCGGGTGGCACCCGGTATCCAGATAGAAGCGGGCTCCGTTTTCCAGGAAGACGTTGAGGAATCCCTCTGTGGTGATCAGTTTTTCAAACAGGTAGCGGACCGCCTTCTCTGCCGGGAGGGTACGGCGGCCTTCTGAGGTAAAGATGATCCCGTATTCGCTCTCCAGCCCATAGATTCTTCTCTTCACCGTTCAGCCCTTCCTGGCCTGGCGCAGCAGCTCACCGATCTCTGAAGTCGGAATCCGGCGGAACTTTCTCCCCTCCCGGTTGCGGTCGAGGATGGCCACCTCCAGGTTCTCTTCCGGCAGGGAGTTTCCTGACTGGACCGTTTCCAGAGCTGCTTTGCAGAGAGCGAGGGCGGCAGGGAGTTCCAGGTTCTCCTGGTAGTGCCGTTCCAGGTAGGAGCTGATCTTCTCCGCCTGTCCACCGATGACCGCGTAGCGGTGGTGATCGCTGATGCTCCCGTCAAAGGAGATATGATAGATCTGGTTCTGCTGGGGATCCTCCCCCACCTCGGTCACCAGGATTTCGACCTCGAGCGGTTTGATCTCGCGCGTAAAGATATTACCGATGACTTCAGAATAGGCGTTGGCCAAGGATTTGGTGGTCACATCCTCCCGGCTGTACGCATAGCCTTTGATGTCGGCATAGCGGACCCCTGCCTTGCGCAGGTTCTCGAACTCGCTGTACTTGCCGACCCCGGCAAAGGCGATCCGGTCATAGATCTCGGCGATCTTGTTCAGGGATGCGCTCGGGTTTTCCGCGGTGAGGATGATCCCATCCTTATATTCCAGCACCACGATCGATTTCCCTTTTGCAATACCTTTTTTGGCGTACTCCGCCTTGTCTTGCACCATCTGATCTGGTGCAACGTAAAAGGGCATAGCCATCGCTCTATTCCTTTTCCTTTCTCTCCTGGATTAGCGCTTCACAGATCGGCTTGATCTCCTCTACCGATACCTCCTTGATTCCCTGGGCGGTGACCGTCTGGATGGTCGGATAGATGCCGCGGATGAGGTCAGGACCTCCGGTAGCCACATCCTCCTCCGCGGCATCGAGTAGGGCTTCGAGCGCCAGGCGGATGGCCTCCTGACGGGAAAGATTCTCCCGGTAGAACTTCTTCAGGGTGCTCCGCGCATCTTTCCCTCCTGATCCGGTAGCGTAGTAGTTGCGCTCTTCGTACTTTCCCCCGGTGACATCGTATTTATAAATCCTTCCTATCCCCTTTTTACGATCAAAGCCGGCAAAGATCGGAATGACCACCAGTCCATGCAGCGCGGCCGGGAAGTTCTGCTTGATCATCTGGGCGAGCTTGTTTGCCTTTCCTTCCAGCGCAAGCGGTTCCCCTTCGATCTTCTCGTAGTGCTCCAGTTCGGTTTGAAAGAGCTTGACCATATCGATGGCCGGACCGGCGACTCCGGCAATGGCAATGGCCGAGAACTCATCCGCCTTGTACACCTTCTCGATACGACGATCCGAGATCTGAAACCCCTCTGTGGCCTGACGATCACCGGCGAGCAGGACCCCCTCGGCATACTTGAGGGCGAGAATGGTCGTGCCATGCGGTAGAGGAAATTCCCTCTGGAGTAAAGCAGCATGCTCGACCTGGTACCGGGGTAGCAGATGGGCAAAGTCGGTCTGGAGTAATTCAAAAAAGCTGGAACCCTGGTAGCGCAGGTTGAGCATCAAGGTTACTCTCCTCCTCGTTGTACATAGTTTTTGACAAATTCCTCGGCATTCTCTTCCAGGACCTCATCGATTTCATCGAGCAGCTTATCGACATCCTCTTTCAGGCTCTCCCCCCTCTCTTTCACCGAGCTGGCGGCGCTTCTCTCCTCCTCCCGTTTCGGTGTCTCCCCCTTCTTGATCCGCTGCTGTTCCCCTGCCGCCTGCACCACCTGGACAAGCTGTGCCCACTCATCCGGGGTCACACCGGTATAGGAGTGCGTTGATCGATGCTGCTTGTTGAAGAATGCCTGCCACACCATACCTTCTCTCCTTCATCATCGCCGAGCCCAGGCCAGAGCCGTCTCTCGGCCTATAGGAAATGCGAATGATTTGTTGGTTGTGACACTTGTTTGCTCGTGCTCATCTCCTCCCTTACTAAAGAGACAGGTTAACCAGGAGTTCTTCTACCGTATTAGAGCGGGCTAATAACTCCTCCACATGGGCCTTAGACCCCTTGGCCGGTTCCTCCATCAGCACCCGTTTGATCGGGCCCTCGTCCACGTTGAAGGAGAGGGAATCCCAGTTGACACCGAAGATATGTTGTCGGAACTTGCGTAAACACATCCCCCGGAAATAGGCCCGTGTATCGGTGGGGGGATGTTCCAGGGCCACCCGGATCTCCTCATCGGTCACGATCCGCTCCACCTCCCCGGAACGCTGCAGGATATAGTATAACCCTTTGTCCGGCCGGATGTCATGGTACTGGAGATCCATCATGGCCACGCGGGAGCTGTTCCAGGCCTCTCCCCGCTTCTCGATATAGGAGTTGATCAGGTGCCACTTGATGACCCAGTCCACTTCCCGGCGGAGGGAGAAGGGATCGGTGGCCAGGGCATCGAGGACATAGGCCCATTTACCCAGAATATCGGCGGTGATCGGATCGCAGGGGCGGTCGGCATAATAGCGCTGCGCCTGCTCCAGGTAAAAACGCTGGATGTCTATGGGGGTCATCTTCTGCCCGTTGTCCAGCTCGACCGGCCGACGGCAGGTCAGATCCCGTGAGATGGCTTTGAGCGCCTTGACCGGGTTGCGAAGGACGAGGCTCTTCTCCAGGAACTGGTCCTCGATCATGCTCAAGACGATGCTGGTCGTCCCCATCTTCAGGTAGATGGTGTACTCGGACATGTTGGAGTCCCCCACGATGACGTGCAGACGCCGGTACTTGTCCCGGTTGGCATGCGGTTCATCGCGGGTATTGATGATGGGACGCTTGACCATGGTATCGAGACCGATCTCGGTCTCAAAGAAGTCTGCCCGTTGCGAGATCTGATAGGGGACAAACTCGGTCTCGTTCTCCACGCCCACCTTGCCCGAACCGCAGAAGATGATGCGGGTGACCAGAAAGGGGATCAGGTGTTCGATGATCAGGTTAAAAGGGGTGCTGCGATCCATGAGGTAGTTCTCATGGCAGCCGTAGCTGTTCCCCTTGCGATCGCTGTTATTCTTATAGATCAGGATGCGCTGTTCTGTCGGCAGGGCATGCTCGGCCCGGATACGGCTGATATCGAGAATCCGCTCCCCTGCCTTCTCGTAACAGACCACGTCACGCGGATTGGAACATTCCGGGGTGGAAAACTCGGGATGGGCATGGTCCAGGTAGTAACGGGCCCCGTTGGGCAGGATCTTGTTGATGCTCATGTTATCCTGCTGGTCCGGTACCTCGAACTCTTCATCAAGCTCAAAGCCGCGTGCATCGACCAGGGGGTCCTCCTGGTCATAATCCCAGAGGAAGCGAGTCAGGGGATCGGTCTGATAGCTGTTGATCAGGAGGAGAGATTTGGAGATCGGATCAAAGTCAGGATCGTTACGGACCGTGATCCCGTATTCTGTCTCGCTACCCATAATCTTTTGAATCGCCATGGTCGTTCCCATCCACCTTTACATCAGTGCGTCGTCTTTCCCTGCGTCCTCTCCTCTCCAGGCCGTACGGGCAATAGGGAGAGCGAGACGTCCTTATCACAGATATTGGCCACCCGGAATGTCTTCGATGCTCCGTGCCTTGGCCGGCTCTCCACCGATGAGGGTGCGCACGTTGACGATCTTTTCGCCTTTGCGACCAGAGATACGCGCCCAGTCATCAGGATTGGTGGTGTTGGGGAGATCTTCGTTTTCTTTGAACTCCCCGGCCACCGCCTCCTGCAGATCCTCGAACTTTATCCCCTTCTCACCGGTGGCGATAAAGCGCTTGATGGCCATCTTCTTGGCCCGGGCCACGATGTTCTCGATCATCGCTCCGCTCATGAAATCCTTGAAGTAGAAGACCTCCCGTTCTCCACGGGCATAGGTGACCTCCAGGAACTTATTCCGATCATCCGTGCTGTACATATACTCGGTGATCCGATCGATGAGCAGATCGACCGCTTTCTTCGGGTCGTTATCCGCCTTGGCCAGCTCCTCCGGGTGGATGGGGAGATCAGGGGTGAGGTACTTGGAGAAGATATCCTTGGCCGCCTCTTTGTTGGGGCGATCGATCTTGATCTTCAGATCGAGCCGTCCCGGTCGCAACACGGCCGGATCGATCAGATCCTGCCGGTTGGTGGCACCGATGACGATCACGTTCCGTAACGCTTCCAGGCCATCGATTTCGGAGAGGAACTGGGCTACGACCGTGATTTCCATGTCCGAAGAGACGCCAGACCCGCGCATGCGGAAGATGGAGTCCATCTCGTCAAAGAAGACGATGACCGGCGTATCTTCCCGCGCCTTCTCCTTCGCCTTCTTGAACACTTCGCGGATCTTGTGCTCCGTCTCTCCCACATACTTGTTCAGGAGTTCAGGGCCCTTGACGTTGAGGAAATAGCTCTTGGCCTTCTGGCCGGTCTTCTTCTCGATCTTCTCGGCCAGGCTGTTCGCCACCGCCTTGGCGATCAGGGTCTTCCCACAGCCCGGGGGACCATAGAGGAGGATACCCTTGGGGGGGGTGAGCTTATGCTCTTTGAACTCCTCCGGGTACAGGTAAGGGAGCTC
>RFHZ01000525.1 GCA_003696125.1 Nitrospinota bacterium | reverse complement strand
GGGGTTACCATGACCGGTGGTCATGCCTGGTACCTCTGTGAGGAGGCCGATGGGGTGGAAGGGGTACGGAAGGTGGTGCGGGGCCAGATCAAGCGCAAGGTCGATTGCATCAAGATCATGGGAGTGACCGGCGGGACGGCCACGCCGGGGGTCGATCCGGGAGCCGCGCAGTTCGAGTACGAAGAGGTGGAGGTGGCGGTACGCGAGGCCAAAAAGGCCGGAAAGACGGTGGCCTGCCATGCCCACGGTACAGAAGGGATCCGCAATGCGGTGCTGGCCGGGGTGACCACCCTGGGACACGGCATGTTCCTGAACGATGAGCTGGCCGAGCTGATGGCGGAACGGGGTGTCTACTTTGTCCCTACCCTGACCAACACCTATCACCGGCGTGAGCTGGAGCGGCAGGGGAAGCTTCCTCCCCTCTGGGTGGCCAGGCTGGCCGAGCTCAAGGCCATGGGGTTTGTCTGGCCGGAACCGGGACAGGCATTTAAGATCGCCTACAAGCATGGGGTCAAGATCGTGCTCGGGACCGACTGCGGAGGGAACCCGCTGAGCATTCACGGCACCAACGGGTTCGAGCTGTTGATGATGACCGAATTCGGGATGTCACCGATGGAGGCGATCATTGCCGGAACCAGTCTGGCTGCCGAACCCCTGAAGATGGCGGACAAGATCGGGTCGATTGAGCCGGGAAAACTCGCCGATCTCCTGGTGGTGGACGGCAATCCGCTGCAGGATATCCGCATCCTTACCCCCCTCGACAACAAGATCGTCATGGTCATGAAGGATGGGAAGTTTGTGCGTGAACAATAGGAGGGAGAGCCATGAGAAAAGTTCTGTATCTGCTGGTCGCTTTGAGCATCGTTGCCCTCTGTCTCAGCCCATCAGTGCAGGCTGAAGAGCCGAAACGGGGCGGGACCTTCACCCTCCCCCTGAACGGGAACCCCAAGATGTGGCCCCTGGTGGGGAGCCTGCCCAACATCCTGGTTAACAAGGTCCTCTACAACTACCTCATCAAATACGATTCAGAGACCCTGGTGCCGCGTGGTGACCTGGCCGAGTCATGGGACGTGAGCGACGACGGGCTGGTCTGGACCTTCCATCTGCACAAGAACGTCCGCTGGCACGATGGACACCCCTTTACGGCCCGGGATGTGAAGTTCTCCTTTGAAGCCCGCATGAATCCGGATATGCCTTACTACCTGCGGGGGAACCTGGCCGGATTCCAGCGGGTGGAGATCGTGGATGACTACACGGTCAAGATGGTCTTCAGCGAACCCAAAGCCTCGCTGCCGGTCATCCTCGGGTACCTGATGGACATGGTGCCCGAGCATCTGCTCAAAGACTATGCCCCGCATGAACTGATCGGTCCGACCGAATTCCTGAAGCACCCGATCGGCACCGGGCCCTTCAAGTTCAAGGAATTCGTTCCCAATTCCCACGTGACCCTGGTGGCCAACGAGGACTACTTTGAAGGCCGTCCCTATATCGATACCATCGTGTACAAGATCATCCCGGATCTCGATGTGCAGGTGGCACAGTTGCAGACCGGGGATCTCGACCTGGCCATCATCGAGCCCCCGCAGCTCCGTGCGGTAGAATCGTTACCCAACATCGAGATCCGGCTGGCCAAACAGGTCAACTATACCTTCCTGGGATTGAACCACACCGTGCCCCTGTTCCAGGACAAACGGGTACGCCAGGCCCTCACCTATGGTCTCGATCGAGAGGCGATCCTGAAGACGGTGGCGTTGGGCAAGGGGATGCTGGCCATCGGTCCCATCTCTCCTTTCCTGGAATGGGTCTACAACAAAAACATCCAGCCCTATCCGTACGATGTGGAGAAGGCCAGGGCCCTGCTGGCCGAAGCCGGCTGGAAACCGGGACCGGATGGGATCCTCCAGAAGAACGGCCAGCGACTCTCCTTTACCATCAGTGTGGATAAGGGAAATCCGGTGCGGGAACAGGTGGCGGTGATTGCCCAGGAGTACTGGAAGGCGCTCGGTATCGAGACCAAAATCGATGCCATCGAGTTCAACGTGCTGGTCAAGAACATCCGGAGCCATCCTCCCAAATACGAGGCGTACGTCGGGTACTTCATCACCCCACCGGAACCGGATCTGACCGCGTACTACGGGACCAACGGGGGCACCAACATCTTTGCGTACTCCAACCCGGAAGTCGATCGCCTGCTGCAACTGGGACGGACCACGCTCGATCAAAAGGAGCGGGCAAAGATCTATGCCAAAATGCAGGAAGTGATCGCAGAAGATGCTCCGGCCGTCTTCCTCTACTACCCGTATGAGATCCAGGCTCTCAACAAGCGGGTGCAGAACTGGCCCTCGATCGGGTACCGGGATGGACTCAAATACGCCCACAAGATCTGGATCAAGTAGGGAGAGGGAGGAGCGGCCGTGTATCCGTTCCTCCCTTAGGCGATGAGGTCTGGAAGAGGAGAAGGGCGGGAGACATGGGACACTATCTGATCCGCCGGTTTTTCCAGTCGTGCATATTGATGTTTATCGTTACCGTGGTGACCTTTGCGATGATCCTCTCTGCACCGGGAGGGCCGAGCATCCTGCTCGATCCGAATGCCAGTGCCGAGGATCTGGCCCGGATGCGGAGGCTGTTGGGTCTGGATGATCCGATCCATGTCCAGTACTTCAAATGGATCCGCAACGTGGCGCAGGGGAATCTCGGGGTGTCCTATAACATCGGCCGGCCGGTGCTGGACCTGATCCGGGATGGCCTGCCCGCCACCCTGGTGCTGGCCGGCTCTGCCCTCCTCTTCGCCATCCTCTTTGGCATCAGTCTCGGCATCCTCTCTGCGGTCAGGCGATACTCGCTCCTCGATCACCTGATCACCGTGATCAGCTTCTTTGGACTCTCTGTCCCGGTCTTCTGGTACGGGTTGATGCTCATCATGTTCTTTGCCGTGCGCCTGCGCTGGCTGCCGGCCGGAGGGATGTTCACCATCGGGAGCGGCTTTTCTCTTCTCGATCGCCTGCGGCACCTGCTCCTCCCGATGCTGGTGCTCGGCACGGTCAATATGGCCCAGATCGTCCGCTATACCCGCTCCAGCATGCTCACCGTGCTCCAGCAGGACTATATCAAGACGGCCCGGAGCAAGGGGATCCATGAGGCCAGGGTTCTTTATAAACACGCCCTGAAGAACGCCTGCATCCCGGTGGTGACCATCATCGGTCTCCTCCTGCCCCGGCTGGTGGGAGGGGCGGCGGTGACCGAGACGGTCTTCAGCTGGCCTGGGATGGGAAGACTGGCGGTCAGTGCCGCCTTTGAGCGGGATTACCCGACCATCATGGGGATCACCCTGGCCGTTTCGGCCATGGTCATCCTGAGCAACCTGTTGACCGATATTCTCTACGTCTATCTGAATCCACGCATTCGCTATGAGTGATCGTCGCAAATTCTGGCCACGGTTTTGCCGAAATCGTTTAGCCGTCATCTCCCTGCTCTTCCTGGTCTTGATCCATCTGGTCGCCTTCCTGGCCCCGTTCATCGCCCCGTACAGCCCGGAGAAGATCAACCTGCTGCAGCGCTTTGCCCCGATGAGTGCCGAACATCTCCTGGGCACAGATGAAAACGGTCGCGATGTCCTCTCCCGCCTGATCTACGGGGGACGCATCTCCCTGGGAGTCGGGTTCGTCTCTGTGCTGATGTCGGTGACGCTGGGAACCATCCTGGGGGGGATTGCCGGTTACTTTGGGGGAGCGATCGATTCCCTGCTCATGCGCCTGGCCGACGGCATGCTCTCCATTCCCCTCTTCTTTTTTATCCTGATGGCCCTGGCCCTGTTCGGCTCATCGTTGACCAACATCATTCTGGCCATTGCCCTGACCAGTTGGATGGCCGTGGCCCGGGTGGTGCGGGGAGAGGTGTTGAGCTGCAAGGCCTTGGAATATGTCGAAGCGGCGCATTCCCTGGGAGCCGGTCATTTCCGCATCTTCTGCTATCACATCCTGCCCCAGGCCATCCCTTCCATCATCGTTGCCGCCACCCTCGGTGTCGCCTATGCCATCCTCACCGAGTCGGCCCTGAGCTATCTGGG
>RFHZ01000524.1 GCA_003696125.1 Nitrospinota bacterium | reverse complement strand
GCGCATACTCTCCCGGATAGTCGTACAGCTCTAGCTTCCCGTTCCCCCCCACGTTGATGGTGGTCGGTTCAGCCACCTCCAGCGTCTTGGTCGGCATCTGGAAGTGAAAATCGCGCAGGCTGTACTTCCCGGAACGTAACTCCTGCTTGACTTCCCAACTGGTGATGGTGCTCTCCCACTCCCCGGTTCCCCCCTCCGGTTGATAGCGCGCCTGGGATTGGTTGGGGCAGAGCTGATGGGTCGAGGGGGCATCGGCCAGCACCAGGGTATGCTTGTCCTCTTCATGCTCGAAGAAGTAGCAGATCCCTTCCTGTTCTAAGAGGCGGGAGATGAAGTTGAAATCGGTCTCCCGGTACTGGACGCAGTAGTCGAGTTTCGTATATTTCCCGGCCGTGGTGGCATCACGGTACTCGACCAGGCCGGGGTAACTGCCTTTCAGTTCATCGAAGATCTGGGTGACGATCTCCGGGACGGTCAGGTCCTGGAAGATGCGGCAGTCTGAGGTCAGGGTCAGCAGCCAGAGCCAGGGGACCACCTCGGCCTGGTAGTAGACAAAGTGCTCATCCCTGCCCCCTTGGGAAAAGCGGCTCACTATCCCATGAAAGTAGCGGTGCGAACTCGTGCTGTAGTCATCGCTCAAGGCGACCCGAATGCTCACCTTCTGGCCGATGAGTTTCTCGGCAGAAATCTTCGAAGCGTTCACGACCTCTGCCATCATCTCCAGATCCATATCGAAAAGGCCTGAGATCTGTTCTGTTACGGTAAAACTCCGGATTAACAACATATCTTCACCCAGAGGGGTCTCCAGAGAAAGGAGTCGGTTGTCTTGTGTCAGTCCTAAGGCCATGATTCTGCCCTCTTTTTGTGTCTCAAAGGAAGTGATTCCTCAGTTTTCCCCATATCGCGTCCAGCAGCCAGGCGTATCTCTGAGGAGCACCGTATTTACTCGATCTGATAGCAAAATCCCCCGTCCTCACCTACCGAGACATGCACCCGGGATATGGTCTCCCCTGCCGCCATGCGTGCCAGAAACTCGCGGGAGATCTCTGGTAAGAGGGTCCGGGTAAGGATATGATCCACGTTGCGGGCACCACTTTCTACCTCGGTACAGCGGCGCGCGATCTCTGTCACCAGAGCCTCATCATAGGTGAACTGGGCACGGTGACTCTCCTGGAGGCGATCCCGGATCCTGCCGAGCTGCAACTCGATGATCTTCCGCATCACGTCATCGGTGATCGGATAATAGGGGACCACGATCAGGCGACCAAGAAAGGCCGGCTTAAAGACCTGCAGCAGATCGGGACGTAGCGCCTCTACCAGGGCTTCCGGCTCGGGTCGGGTCTCCGGGTCGGCACAGAGCTTCATGATCGTTTCCGTCCCTACATTGGAGGTCATCAGGATCACCGTGTTTTTGAAATCGATCTCCCGTCCTTCCGCGTCTTCCAACACCCCCTTGTCAAACACCTGATAGAAGAGCTCCATCACATCGGGATGGGCCTTTTCCATCTCATCCAGGAGCACCACGCAGTACGGCTTGCGTCGGACCGCTTCGGTGAGCACTCCCCCTTCTCCATACCCGACATAGCCGGGAGGCGATCCCTTCAGTCCGGAGACGGTATGCGCCTCCTGGTACTCGGACATGTTGATGGTGACCATGTTCCGTTCCCCGCCGTAGAGGACATCGGCCAGGGTGATGGCCGTTTCTGTCTTGCCCACACCACTGGGACCGACCAGGAGGAAGACGCCGATGGGGCGCCGCGGGTCTTCCAGGCGGGCCCGGGCGGTCTGGATACGCTGGCTGATCGCCTCCAGGGCGTGTGACTGCCCGATGATCCTCTCCTCCAGGCGCTCCTTGAGAGAGAGCACGGTGTGGATCTCATCCTTGACCATCTTTCCGACCGGGATACCTGTCCAGCCGGAGACCACATCGGCAATGGCCTGGGCGTTCACACACACCTGCATGAGCGGGGAATCTCCCTGGATCTGTTCCAGTTCGGCATTGAGGCGAGAGAGTTCCTGTTGCAGTTGGGCTATCTCCTCGGGAGAGAGTCGACCATTTCCCTCCCGGTCTGGCCCGTCTTGCCGGTGAGTGGCATGGGCTTCGAGCTTATCCCGGATCGCCCGTAACGCCTCGATGCG
>RFHZ01000523.1 GCA_003696125.1 Nitrospinota bacterium | reverse complement strand
GTTTTGATCAGTGCTGAATTGGGGAAGGGCAATAAAGGAACCAACTACATCCTCCGCAAGCCCAAAGACAGGCCACAGCGGTGGTTGAAGCGAATCTTTGCGCCCAAACCGCTGGCCTACACCTTTTGTCTCCATCCTCGCGATGAAAGCGGCGCCAGGGCACTGGCGGAATTGAAAGACAGGGGACTCAACCTCGTTGCCAATGCCCTTGCCCAGTCCACCGATCATATCCTCAGTTTTTTTACCCTGTTGCGAACCGAATTGGCCTTTTACATCGGGTGCCTGAACCTGTATGAGCACCTTGCCCACCTGGAGGAACCGGTGTGCTTTCCCTTGCCTGTCGCCCCCACCGAACGCAGACATTCCTGCCAGGGGTTGTACGATGTCTGCCTGGCCTTGACCATGCGACAAAAGGTTGTGGGCAACGATGTGAACGCCGACAACAAGGACCTCGTCATCATCACGGGCGCCAATCAGGGTGGCAAATCGACTTTTTTGCGCAGCATAGGGTTGGCCCAACTCATGATGCAATGCGGCATGTTTGTACCGGCTGAGTCCTTCTGTGCCAATCTCTGTGAGGGTCTTTTCACGCACTACAGACGGGAAGAAGACACCACCATGAAGAGCGGTAAGCTCGATGAAGAACTCGGCAGAATGAGTGAAATCGTAGACAATATAATGCCCAATTCCCTGTTGTTGTTTAATGAGTCCTTTGCGGCGACAAACGAAAGAGAAGGCTCGGAGATTGCCAGGCAGATCGTGAGTGCATTACTGGAGAAACAGATCAAGATCTTCTTTGTTACGCATCTCTATGAATTTGCCCATGGATTTTATGCCCAAAGAATGGAGAACGCGATATACCTGCGAGCGGAAAGGCGGGCTGACGGAACACGAACGTTTAAATTCATCGAAGGAGAACCCTTACCAACCAGTTATGGTGAAGACCTGTATACCCGCATATTCGGACCAGACCGTTAGACTCATTACACGGGAATTGCAGGAAGAACTCAACCGCCTGGCCAAAGAGAATGTGAAATTCCCGGAGTCCAGTTTGCTATAATATCTGTGCTTCTCTTACGAATGAGGTGCGCATGAGGGGTCGAACAGGGGGAGAGGTCCCCGCCCGAAAGAGGAAAAGGGAAGGGATGGATACCGATATCAGAAAAAGGCAGCGTTTCCTGCTCCTGGGAATTGTTGCCCTGGCCTTCTGTGCCCTCCTATTGAGCCTCAACCTCGCCCCTTCGGCAACACACCTGCGGCACACTCCTCCTCCCCGACTCTTTCCCCTGATCCCACTACCGCTGTACGGTCTCCTCTTCCTGCTCTTCCTGGGGAGCTTTGTGGTCCTCCTGATCATCCTGTTCCAGGGAACCCGCTGGCGACGTAAAGAGGAAGAGATGTTTCGACTCTACCAGGAACCGCGTAAACCGTCCCCTGCCCTCCTGATCCTGGTTTTGCTCTTGCTCCTCTTCCCCCTGGCCGCCTTCTACTACCTCTCTACCCATCCTCCTTCCCATCAACCCCTCTCTCCATCAGCTTCCTCAGGGGAACAACGCTCCTTGCCGCAACCACCGCCTTCTCCTCCCCCTGCACCCCAGGAGGAGATGCCTCCCGCCACTCCCTCTCGCCTGCTGGGCCTGGTGCTGTTTGGGCTGGCCGCTCTCCTGGTCGGTTCTCTCGCCTTGCTGGGACTCTGGGTATGGATCGAGACGATTCGCTGGCGCTACGGCCAGGCGGATGAGACCATGGTGCAGGAGTTGATGGAGGCGATGGCCTTGGGAATCGAGGATTTGCGACAGGAACCGGATCCGCGTCGCGCCGTGATCGCCTGCTACCGGCGCCTGGAACAGGTGCTCCGCCAACATGGACTCCCCCGACGCGCCTATGAAACGCCGGAAGAGTACATGCGGGTAGCGCTTCGCCACTTCTCTCTCCCGGCCCATCCCTTCCGGCAGCTCACCAGGTTGTTTGAACGGGCACGCTTCAGCCTCCATCCCCTCTACGAAACGGATAAGCGGCAGGCTATCGAGGCGCTGACCACAATTAGAGCTGCTGTAGATACACAGAAGGAGGAAGCATGACTCGACCAGGGAATCGCTGGTGGCTCCCGGTGCTACTCGGCCTGGGGGGACTGGCCCTGATAACATTTCCCCTCACCCTGCTGCTCGTAACGCTCGTTTCACCTGCCTATACCCATTTGGTGTTGCGAGGAGCGGTCGCCTGCTGGATGATCGTGCTCTGGGGTGTGCTCATCCATCAGGTAAAGCGCTGGACCTCCCCCTCTACCCTTTCCCTCTTTGCCAGGGACACCTCGCCAGGGCCAGCACTGGAACTCGATCCGGCTTTTGTCAGCCTGCGCAAAGAGATCGTGCACTCGCTGCAGAGTGCCCGCTACTTCCACCGGGTCCTCAAGCTCCGCCTGCTTGCCCTGCTGGCCAAAAAGCCGCCCGATACCTTTCGTCTCTGGTCTCGTTCCACCCTCCCCCCGCTCCTTAAACAGGAAGCAGCACGCTGGGCTGATCTGCTGCCAGAAGAGACGTCACCGTACCGCTGGCGTCGTGGCCTGTCCCTGGAACAGATCGAGAAACTCTGCCGGCAACTGGAGGAACGCGTATGACCGTCCAGGAAGTGCTGATCCATGCCCAACAGATCCTCCAGACGCTCGGCACGGTGATCGTGGGAAAAGAGGAGGCCCTCCGGCAGATCCTGGTCGGGATCCTGGCCGATGGTCATATCTTGATCGAAGATGTGCCCGGCGTGGCCAAGACGCTTATTGCCCGGCTCTTTGCCCAGGTGATGGGACTCCGGTTCCAGCGCATCCAGTTTACCCCTGACCTCCTCCCCGGTGATGTCACCGGCGGATTCATCTTTAACCAGAAGACGGTGAGCTTTGAGTTTCGTCCCGGCCCGGTCTTTACCAACCTCTTGCTCGCCGATGAGATCAACCGTGCCACACCCAAGACACAGGCAGCCCTGCTCGAGGCGATGCAGGAGTACCAGGTCACCATCGAAGGAGAGCGCTTCCCGCTCGATCCCCCTTTTCTCGTGATGGCCACGCAAAACCCGATCGAGTTTGAAGGTACCTATCCCCTACCCGAAGCGCAGCTCGATCGCTTTCTCATGCGCATCAGCATCGGGTACCCGTCTCGCACCGAGGAGCGGGACATGCTGCAGCGACGACAGGAGCGGAGGCGGGACACGGCGCAGCTTGCCCCTCTTCTGGAGAAAGAGACGCTGCTGGCCATGCAGCAGGCGATCGAAACGGTGTACGTCAGCCCGGAGATCGAGCAGTACATCGCCGATCTGGTCTGGGAGACCCGCACCGATAACAGCATCCAGATCGGCGCTTCTCCCCGTGGTTCCCTGGCCCTCTTTAAGCTCAGCCGGGCCTATGCGGTACTGGAGGGACGGGATTTTGTCACGCCGGATGATGTGAAAGCGATGGCCGTACCGGCCCTGGCCCACCGCATCGTGCTCCAGCCAGAGCTCTGGGCCAGACAGGTCGAGGAAGCCTCGCTGATCGAGGCCATTCTGCAACGGGTTCCTACCCCCAAAACGGAGCAGTAGCCGATGCAACCCGTGCCCTCTCCGCGACTTTACTGGTATAGCGTGCTGGGAGGAGGCGCGCTCACCCTGGGTGTGGTCCTGCAACGGGTGGAGCTGGTACTGGTCGCCGTCCCCTTTCTCCTCTCTCTCCTCTGGTACGTCCTGCTCGATACCCCTCCTGCCTATCGCCTCACCTATCACTGTGACACGGTACGGGCCTTTGAGGGGGATACGGTTACCAGGCGACTCACCCTGCAGGCCCTGACCCCGCTCCCGCTTCTTGAAATCCTGGACCCCTTGCCACCCCAGGTGCGTCTCCGTCGCGGAGTCCACCACCTGGTCCTCTCCCTGGAAGCGGGTGAGCAGGTGACCCTCTTCACCGCGCTGCACTGTATGCGGCGTGGGGATCTCACCCTCGGCCGGGTCCGGCTCCGGGTACTGGGTCGTTCCGGAATGCTCTGGTACGAAGCAGAGGAGCAGACCAGATACCACTGCCGGGTCTACCCCGCGCTTCACCCGCTGCGTCGCACTCCTCTGCCCAGGCACACGCAGGTCCATGTGGGCAACTACATTTCGCGTCGGGTGGGAGAAGGGATCGAGTTCGGGTCGATCCGGCCCTATAGCCCGGGTGACCCGATGCGCCGCATCCACTGGAGACTCTCCCGCAAATGGCAGGAACTCTATGTGCGGGAATTCCAGCAGGAGCGCAATGCTGACGTGGTGCTGCTGCTCGATTGCCTCCGCAACACAGGAAACCTGGAGGATAACACGCTGGATCACAGCATCAGGGCTGCTGCTTCCCTGGCCGCTTCCTTTCTCCGTCGTAAGGACCGGGTGGGTCTGATCAGCTACGGTGGCACCTTCAGTTGGGTCCGTCCAGAGCTGGGACAGCAACAGTTATACCGGATCCTCGATCACCTGGTCACCATCAGTGTACACTGGAGCTATGTCTCTAAAGACATTACCCGCGTTCCCCGACGGATCTTACCCCCGCAAGCCCTGATCCTGGCGCTTACCCCTCTGCTCGATGACCGCTTTATCGTGACCTTAAACGACCTGCTGGCACGTGGATTCGATGTCACGGTCCTCTACCTCTCCCCGGTTGCGGTGCTCCAGCGTCTTCTCCCCGCTGATGCGGTTACCGACGTGGCCTGCCGGCTCTGGGCACTGGAACAACGGGTCAAGCTCCACCATCTGCGTACCCTGGGCATGCGTGTCATCCCCTGGGATGGAGAGCAGCCTCTGGAGATCTGCTTTGCCCGTCGCCGGGGGAAAAGGCGGGAAAGGATGGCATAACATGATCGGGGGAGGTGCCTGGGTACTGGTTTTGGTCCTGACAGGGTACCTGGTGTGGAACTGGCCGATACGCATCATGCTCGGTGGGGCCTTACTGGGCCTCCTCTGTGCCAGCCTTGGTCTTATCTCCCGCCGCTACGGCTGGTGGGTCATGGCTTCCCTGGTTACCCTGCTCCTGTATACCCTTCTCCTGCTGGGAAAACGGGTGGTTCTGGTTCCCGGGGAAGTGGTGTTGGTCGGAGCAGTCCTCTGGCTCTCCCTGGAGCTGGCCGGGATCTGGTGTGCCCTGCCCACAGACCGGTTTGCCTCGAGCGCTCTCTGGTTCCTGACCCGCTCGCTCGGCTGGCGATTGCTGGTCAATGTCGGGG
>RFHZ01000522.1 GCA_003696125.1 Nitrospinota bacterium | reverse complement strand
GGGAGAGGGCATCGGCAACCTGGGCCAGTCCGGGCAGGTCGTAAAAGGGGACCGGTTCTTCAAAGTGAAACACCCCCAGATCCTCCAGGCGCCTGCCGATGGCAATGGCGTGATGAGGGGAGTAGGCACCGTTGACATCGACCAGAATATCGAACTTCTCTCCCACCGCTTCCCGCACCGCTTTCACCGTTTCCACCGTGCGGTCGGCTGCATCATCGATGGCCCCGGGAACCGCGCTGTGGAGCTTGTAGGCGGTATATCCTGCTTCGGCAAACTGCGCTGCCCGTCGCGCCTCCTCCTGTGGGGTCAGGTCCCGGCGGAGCGAGCTGGCATAGACGCGTATCTTATCCCGGATCTTCCCTCCCAGGAGCTGGTAGACCGGGACCCCCAGCGCCTTGCCCTTCAGATCCCAGAGGGCGATGTCAACACCGGCCATGGCCGTGGCAGAAAAGCCGTGCACCCCGATCATGCGGACCGCGTCATGCATCTTGTTCCAGAGGGCTTCGATGGCCAGGGGATCTTCTCCGATCAGCAGTGGCGCAAGCACCTCTTCGATCGTGGCCTTTGTGGCGGGGAGTTGACGCCGGAAGCACTCCCCGATCCCCACCAGCCCTTCATCGGTATAGACCCGCACCAGGAGATACTGTCGATCCAGCACCAGGCATTCGATCCGGGTAATCTTCATTCATGATCCTCCCACATGCTCTCTCCGGCTTCACCCGGCACGCGCAGGGTGTACAGGGAAACCGCACCTCATACAAACAGAGAAGAGACCGGACAGGAGAAGCCGGGTAACACCTCCCCACCGGCCAGCAGATCCGCTTCGGTCAACCTGGTCACCCCGGCAGGCGAGTGGTAGACGGTCACGGTCCGGGTGCGCGGGTTGACCACCATGACCATCCGGGTGCCGGCCTGCAACCAGTCCGTCACTTTCTCCTCGATGGCAGCATAGGTGTCGGTGGGGGAGATGACCTCAACCGCCAGGTCGGGTGGTCCAGGCCAGAATCCTTCTGG
>RFHZ01000521.1 GCA_003696125.1 Nitrospinota bacterium | reverse complement strand
GACTACTTTGCCAGTGGTCAATCCCCTCCCAGGATGGGGAGTGCGCATCGACACTTCGCCCCGAGCCAGAACTTTACCACGGCTGATGGGAAACTCCTCTATCTCTCCATCTTTGCCGAGGAGCAATGGCCACGCCTCTGCGCCGCTCTTGGTCATCCGGAATGGGCAGAGGAGCCTCGTTATAAAGACAATGCGGCCAGGTTGCAGCATAGAGAACGGCTGGCGCAACAGATCCAGGCGTGCTTACAAGCCAAACCGGCTGCGTACTGGAGGGAGCAACTGGACCGGTTCAAGATCCCCTGGGCACCGGTGAACACGGTGGGCGAAGCGCTCCACGATCCCCAGGTGCTGCACAACGGCATGATCGTCACCATGCAACACCAGAGGGCCGGAACCATCCGGGTGATCGGCCATCCGGTCAAATTCTCGCAGACCCCGGCCCGCTATACCCAGCCTCCACCAGAACTGGGAGAACATACCGAATCCCTGCTCCAGGAACTGCACTACTCGACAGAGGAGATCCACCAGCTTCGACGAGAAAAGGTGATTTAAAAGATGAGAGGGGCCACCATGCCTGACGAAAAACTCCTTTCCGCGTACAGGATTTTAGAAGTCTCTCCGCTCCCGGCCGGTGCGATTTGTGGCCTGCTACTCGGCGACATGGGAGCAGAGGTGATCAAACTGGAATCTCCGGCCGGAGACCCGGCTCGCCACACCGGACTGTATACGATTCAGGGAGAGGCGGCCCTCTTCCTCTCGCTCAACAGGAACAAGCGGAGCTTACGCCTGGACTTGCAAAAGGAGAAGGGGAGAGCCCTCTTCTATCGCCTGCTCCCTACCGTCGATGTCCTCATCGAAGGTCTGGGACCAGGAGAGGCCCGGCAATGGCAAATCGACTATGATACCTGTCGAAAAATCCGGAACGATATCATCTACCTTTCTCTCTCCGGCTTTGGCCCGACCGGTCCCTACGCCGCGCGTCCGGCCCATGACCCGCTCATCCAGGCTGCTTCTGGCCTCATGGCCCTTACCGGGGAGCACGGCGGTCCCCCCCTGCTGGCAGGAAACGCTGCGGCCGATTTTGGTGGAGCAGCGTTTAGCGCCTTTGCCGTATGCGCTGCCCTGTTTCACCGTGAACGTAGCGGGGAGGGACAGCTCATCCAGCATGCGCTGCTCGATGCCATGCTCTACTCTTTGCTTCCCCGTGAGGGTGAGGTGCTGGCTACCGGGCAAGAGCTGGAACGGTACGGGACCGG
>RFHZ01000520.1 GCA_003696125.1 Nitrospinota bacterium | reverse complement strand
GGGGCCCGTACCTTTCCGGCATAAACGCCGGCAACAAAGGGATCCCCGATACGCAAGGTCCCCTGCTGGATCAGGACGGTGGCTACCGGTCCCCGGGCCTTATCCAGTTTGGCTTCGATGACTATCCCCTGGGCCGGTCGATGCGGATTCGCCTTCAACTCCAGGATTTCTGCCTGGAGCAGGATCATTTCCAGCAGGGTGTCGATCCCCAGCTTCCGCTTGGCGGATACCTCGACATAGATCGTCTCTCCCCCCCACTCTTCCGGTACCAGGCCCAGCTCGCTCAACTGTTGTTTGACCCGGTCCGGGTTGGCATTGGGCAGATCGATCTTATTCACCGCCACCACGATCGGTACCCCGGCTGCCTGGGCATGGGCGATTGCTTCGCGGGTTTGCGGCATGACCCCATCATCGGCGGCTACCACCAGCACGACGATGTCGGTGATCTGAGCTCCCCGGGCGCGCATGGCGGTAAAGGCCTCGTGACCAGGGGTATCGAGAAAGACGATGCGGCCCCGGTCTGTTTCCACCTCATAGGCACCGATATGCTGGGTGATGCCCCCGGCTTCGGTATCGGTGACGTTGGTGAAGCGGATGGCATCCAGCAGGGAAGTCTTGCCGTGATCGACATGCCCCATCACCGTCACCACCGGTGCCCGGGGAACCAGGAGCGCCGCTTCCTCTTCCTCTGCGGCTACCGCCTCTTCCATCGGTTTTTCCGCTACCCCGGTGGTGGCTTCGATCCCGAAGTGCTGCGCCACCGCCACGGCAGTCTCTCCCTCGATCACCTGGTTTACCGAAGCCATGATCCCCTTGCCCATGAGCACCTTGATGATGTCGGTCGCCTTCTTTCCCAGCAGTTCAGCCAGCTCTTTTACCGTGATCACCTCTTCTATCACCAGTTGGGGAGTCGTTGGGGCGGTCGGTGGAGGAGCAGGGGACGGTTCTTCTACGGCGCTAGGGGACTCCAGAACAGCAGCTTCTGGTTCACTTCCATTCTCCTGCGCCTTTTCCGGTGAACTCTCACCCAGGATGTCGAGTACCAGATCAGCCATTTCTGGATCCAGGGTACTCATGTGGCTTTTGACGGTTACCCCCTGTTTTTCCAGTTCACTGATCAGGGTTTTACTCCGGATTCCCAATTTTTTTGCTAACTCATAAACGCGGACATTTGGCATCTATTCACCCCCTCACCCAACTAGGCATGCCTCATGAACATCTCTTCTGGTCTGTGTCTAATCCTTTGATCGATATCGGGTTGCGGTGCAGGGCCTTGGGGACGAGAAATGGGGGTAGATCGACGTGTAGCTAGGATATGGAGAGAGGAAGGTAGGCGTCGAACACCTTGGCAAATCTCGCGTCTTTAAGGCCCACTGCACTGCGTAATTCCTTTCCAATGCAGGCTCCCAATTCGTGTTTGGTCAAAAGTGAGTAACAGGTGATCTGTTGTTGCTGACAGAGTTGCTCGTACTCGCTCCTCCGTTCCGGGGCAATATCTTCGGCCATGAGAAGGAGCACGATTTCCCCTCGTTGTAAGGCCTGCATCAACCGGGCATGGCCGGAGACCAGACGTCCTGCCTTCTGGGCCAGGCCGAGCAAGGTCGCGATCTTCTCTCGTTTCTGGGTCAGCAAGCGGGAGAGGAAATGTTCCGGGTCAGGCGGAGAAACCTGCCGTCGAAAGGCCCGTTCCAGCTTCTTAGGATGCAGGGCCGACACGATACAACGCTGCCGGGGGCAGACATAGGCGCCTCGTCCCGGCAACTTCCCCTCCAGATCGGCATGGAGCGTTCCGTCCGGGAGCAGTACCAGCCGGATAAGCGACCCCTTCTCCTTGCTCTCCCTGCACCCGAGACAGGTACGGAGTACCAGATGCGTTTTCCTCTCTTCTCCCATCT
>RFHZ01000519.1 GCA_003696125.1 Nitrospinota bacterium | reverse complement strand
TTTTTGATGATCTTTTTCAGGGAATGCTGCATACGCATCACCTGTTCCGGGCTCAGGTTACATTCAAACACACTGAACTGCACCCGCTCTCCATAGTTCTTAAGAGCCTTATGAATACGATTGCGGCGTTTGTCGTCGGTAATATCATACGAGACCACGACATACATCTTCCTTGCTCTCCTTCACTTCGTAAGCAACGGCGGGTAGGCATCGATTTCTCCCTGGATATGCTTGGCCAACAGCCGGGCTTGCAACTCGAAACATCGCTGGTAGGTAATCCGATAGCCGAAGACCGGATGCTTAAACTCTGTCTGCTTCCGCTCTTCATACTGGAGCAGGAATTGCTTTCGCCCCTTATCACTCAAGCGATAGGCTCCACCGAGTTCTGCCACAAAGTCGTCTGACTGCAGGATGCGCTTGTTGAGACAGGTCAGCACCACCGAGTCTACGATGATCGGACGAAACTCCTCCATCAGGTCAAGAGCAAGATTGGCGCGTCCATACCGGTCTGCATGGAGGTACCCGATGTAAGGGTCAAAACCGACCACATTACAGGCAGACTGGAGATCATTATAGAGGAGCGTATAACCAAAGCTCAATAAGGCATTTACCGGATCAGTTGGCGGACGTCGCACCCGGCCGGGAAAGGAGAAGTCTTGTTTGATAAGCACACCAAAAGCCGAAAAATAGGCGGCAGACCCGTCTCCTTCATGGCCTCGCAGAGCCTCGAGATCCTGGCAGGCTGCGGCAGCCCGTTCCGCCTCTTTTAATCGAGCGATGGCATTCTCCAGGACTGGATGTTCCTTTTCTCGGTTTCCCCGGAGCAACATGACCCGCATATTGGCCAGCTTGCCGAGAACACATTGTCTGGCAATAGCCAGTTTGCGCTGGTCATCAAACGCTGCCTTATATTGATCGACACGCAGCAGAGAATTCTTGGAGAACTCTGGCTCGAGACGGCCAATGTAGCGTCCATATTCGGACAGATAACAGAGACCGATGCCATGCTCCAGCAGGGTAGCAACGGTCGCAGCCGTTACCGTTACCCGACCAAAGAGGACCACCTGGGAGACCTTGATGAGGGGAATATCGAGCAGGGTTTCCTTGCGGTGGGTGACTTTCAGACGTTCGTCTACCTTGCGCAGTACGGTGTCCTGTTGGGTGATGTACAGCGTGCTCATACGGAACGTGTCCTACCTGTAAGCTGTTTTTTGATCAGTGCCGTCTCCCGTGGTAAACAGATACGATAGAGACTGCACCCTTTACACTTCTTTGCTACATAGGAGACAGAAGGGCGGGCTCCGCTGCGTAACAGCTCCCTCACCCGGTCGATGGTGATAAGAGTCTCCTGCCTCAAATCCTCTGTAAACCGTACCTCTTGCCGCCGGCCGGTCGCAGCGTAGTAGAGAAAGCCTCTAGGGATCTCCCGTTTCAGCATCTCTTCCAGGGCAAGCGCCTGTGCGCAGAGCTGAATTTTGTCATTTCCCCAGTCTCCACGCCGTCCTTTCTTGAATTCTACCGGATAGAGCTCTCCGGATCGCTCCTCTATCAGGTCCGCCTTTCCCACCAGGCCATACGTTTTCGAGTAGAGGTACACGCTGCGGATCTGCCAGAGCTCACCGCGTCGTGTCCCTTCTCCCGTATCCACCCGCTCATGGAGCAGGCTTCCCTCAACGGTATGAATGTTATCGACGAATTCGCAGGCCACATGCATGTACCAGCAGCGAAGCGGACAGTAGGTGTATTGGTTGAGGGCAGAAATGGGGATGAACCACTCTTCCTGCATCTGCATCCTTCACTCCTTTCCCAGACTGACTGGTCTGGTCACCCCCATCCCCATCGTGGTCTTTTTTCCTGTCCCGCTATAAAAGCTGTAACGGACCAGGGTAGCAAGTCGCTTTCGATCCTGGGGAGCCACTTTGGTTGGACGGATCGAGAAGCGACAGGTCCCAACAAATCCGTATTCCCGGGGCTGTCTGCCTTCGAAGTAGAGTAGATAGGGATGCATGCGGATCTGGGTGTACTCAAGAGAAACCTGGCGTTCAACGACTTCGGTCAGAAACGTTTGTCGCTCTGCTTTTGACGAGAAAAAGGGAAGGCCAGAGTAGGTATCCCAGCTCTGGAGCCAGCTCTGAAAACAGAGGCGAGGAAGCGGAAGGGGGAGATTAGCCTCCCCTGCCTTAAAGGTGGTCGGCGTGGCAAAGTGGATCGTCCAGGTGGTTTCGGTCTCCGGTGCGCCTTTCCAGAGTTCTGGAAACCCTGCATATCCAGACCAGATCTCGCCACTCTCCGGAGTGACTGTGAGACGAGAGATGAGGAGAGGGGACTGGCCGAGACGCAGAACCGGTGGGCCATCAATATGACAGAGAAAGAATTGGGCTATAACAGGGTATAGCATATCCCAGAGGAGGGTGATGCGAATTTTGATCTCCTCTGTATAGGCGTTGGGGCTCAAAGCGGAGCGCAAAATTGGCTGTTTGCCCTTCCCTGGGCCTCTGGAGCGGTTTTTCTCTCCTGTTGGTAGAAGAATGGCGGTGGTAAACGGCTTGGGATTTTGCGGAGCATGGAGCTGGGCGGAGAGGGCAGCATCCTGTTGCTGAATCATCTCCTGCAGGAACAGGGCCAGCCCCTTCTGACCCTGCAGATCCTGGGACGTTATCGTCCCATTCTGGGGAAAACAGTGAAGCACCAGGGCATAGGGCATGAGTTATTCCCTCCGGTGATTTACCAGATCGTCTGCACTAACCTGCTGTTGAGAATAACCGG
>RFHZ01000518.1 GCA_003696125.1 Nitrospinota bacterium | reverse complement strand
GATCAGAGGAGGGGGATTTCTGCAGGTATTGACGCACCGCGGTCTTCAAGCCGCTGAAGCTGAAGTCGAACGAGTCATCGCTCATGGGACGGGGGAAGCGGATGGCCGCCGGGTTACCCTTGGTAGCCAGCGCATCGATGATGGGTCCTCCTGGATAGCCGAGCTGGAGCATCTTGGCCACCTTGTCAAACGCCTCCCCGGCTGCATCGTCGAGCGTGCGACCGAGGAGAGTGTATTCCCCATGCTGGCGGACGACGTAGAGGTCGGTATGCCCACCCGAAACGATAAGGGTCAGGAAAGGGAAAGGGAGATCCGGGTAGGTGAGCAGGAGGGAGTAGAGATGTCCCTCGAGATGATTCACCGGAACCAGCGGTTTCCTTCGGGCATAGGCCAGGGCCTTGGCAAAGGAGACCCCGATCAACAGGGCCCCGATCAGCCCCGGTCCCTGAGTGACGGCGATCGCCTCAATCTCCTCCAGTGAGACCCGGGCTGTATCAAGGGCGGCCCGGACCACGGGGACGATGTTCTCGATGTGCTTGCGGCAGGCCAGCTCTGGCACCACACCCCCATATTTTTTATGCACCTCTACCTGCGAGGCAACGATAGTGGAACGGATCTGCGTGCCGTCAGTTATCACCGCGGCCGCCGTTTCATCACAGGAGGTTTCGATGCCCAGGATATGCATAGATCGTTCCCTCTGGCCTAGTGGAGGAGCTGGGAGACCGGTACCACGGTGAAGCCCTCTTTTTGGAGTTGGGGAATCATCTCTTCCAGCACCCGGATCGTCTCCGGATGGGGATGGCCGATACCGATGGCGCCACCGTTTTTCTGGGCAAGGGTGGCCAGCTTGCGCACCTGCTGCCGGATCACCTCTTCCCGTTGCTCATGGTCGAAGAAGATATGGCGGTACGCCGTCCGGAGGCCGATGCGATGGGCGGTGGTATAGGCGACCGACTTCGGGCTGGTCATGCTATCCACAAAAAAGAGGTTCTGCTCCTTTAATACCCGGCACACCACCTCCATGGCCCACCCCTGTTCCGTCAACTTCGACCCCATGTGATTGTTGACCCCTTTGATGTACGGCACCAGGGTCAGATTTTTGCGTACCATCGCCTCCAGCTCTTCCTCACTCATGCTACTAAATAACGCGCCCGCTCCCGGGTCGATCTGCGGATACCCGTGCGGCTCCATGGGGAGATGGAGGAGAATCTCCCGCTGTCGGGCATGCGCCTCTTCGGCCACGGTCTGAGAGTAAGGGAGACCGGGAAGAATGGCAAAGGTCAGAGGAGCATCGATCTGCAGGAGCCGCCTGGCCATGGCAAGGTTCCAGCCGAGATCATCGATCAAAATGGCGAGTCTTTTGCTCCCGGCTTGAGGAGGCTGGAAAGAATCGATCGCTTCGGGAAGGGGAGGAAAGATGATCGGGTCCTTAAAGCTCCACTCTTCTTCCAGAGGCTTCCCCGCTGTCTGCCGTGTCTCCTCCTGTCCAGGTACGGTGAGAGAAGGAGGGGAGAGCTGGACCGAGGAAGGCTCCTCGCCAGACCGGTAGAGCAGGATTAAAAGCAGGGTGCCCAGAAAGGCGAGGAGAACAGCACAGATGATGCCAAGCGGTTTATTCCCGTTGCGCAAATGAGCGATTCCTCCCTCGACTAACCCGCCTTGGCCAGCGGTAAGGTTTTCCGGAAGATCTCCCAGCCTTTGAGGAGATCTACTGCCCGTTGGAGTTGATAATCGGAGGCCAGTTCCTCATCCTGCTGGGGAAGCGGCTCTGCATTTTCCCCGTCCTTCTCTCGATCCAGACTGTTTTCCAGGTCCTTTTCCCGCAGGACATGTCTGGGAGAGGACGGCTTGTCGGTCTTGGGAGGAGCGGTCTCCTCCACGATGATGTCCGGGATGATCCCCTTTCCCTGTATGAGGCGCCCCTTGGGTGTATAGTAACGGGCCGTGGTCAGGCGGAGTCCAGATCCATCGCTGAGAGGGATAATGGTCTGTACCGAACCCTTGCCAAAGGTGGGGACACCGAGGATGACGGCGCGACCGAGATCCTGCAAGGCACCGGCAACGATCTCCGAGGCACTGGCGCTCCCTGCATTGACCAGCACCACCATGGGGAGGGAAAGATGACTCCCCTCTTCATGGGATTTAAACTCCATGTTCTGATTGGCCATGCGCCCTCTGGTAAAGACGATTAACTGTTCTTTAGCCAGAAACCGATCCGCCACCTCTACCGCCTGGTTCAGCAGTCCCCCCGGATTGTTCCGCAAATCGAGGATCAGGCCGGTCATCTGTTGCTCCTCCAGGTCAAAAAGGGCCTCATCCAGCTCCTCGGCCGTATTCTTATGAAAACTGCGAATCTTCACGTACCCGATGTTCCCCGGTAGTAGCCGGTATTTGACACTCTTAATCTTGATGATATCCCTGGCCAGGACAAAATCTTGCGGTGCCTGAAACCCTTCCCGCATGATGGTGAGGATAACCTGTGTGCCCCGCGGTCCCCGCATCCGTTTCACCGCTTCCATCAGACTCATGTTCTTGGTCGGCTCTCCATCGATCTTAAGGATCTGATCTCCCGCCTTGAGGCCGGCCCGAAAAGCCGGGGTGTCTTCGATAGGGGAAACCACGGTCAACTGATCATCCTTGAAGGTGACTTCGACCCCAATCCCTCCAAACTCCCCTTCCGTCTCCATCTGCATCTCTTTGTAAACATCGGGCGGCATAAAAGAGGTATGGGGGTCCAGGGTGCGCAGCATGCCCTGGATGGCCCCGTAGATGAGCTGCTTGGTATCCACCTCTTCGACATAGTTACTCTGCACCAGCGAGAGCACCTCGGTAAAGATCTTCAGTGTTTCATACTCCTCACCCCGGGCAAGGGCTCGTGTAGCCACTCCGGCACCAACGACAAAGAAAAGAATCACAACGAGAAAGGCAGCTCCCCAGGTTTTCTTTTGCGTGAACCAACGTCCCATACGTCTGCTCTCCTCTATTTACCCTTGCGGTTTGGCCATCAACCAGGCCATGGGATCTTCACTGTTGCCATGATGGCGAATTTCAAAGTAGAGTGCCGACTCATGAGAAATGCCTTCCCCCACTGTACCGATAATCTGAGCAGAGGAGACCCGGTCTCCTGGCTTGACCTTCAGGTCAGCCAGATAAGCGTAGAGAGAGTAATAGCTCTCCCCATGGTCGATAATTACAAGCTGGCCATACCCTTTAAACCAGTCTGCATAGATGACCGCTCCTGGAGCTACGGCACGAATCGCACTTCCCGGTGCCGCCCGAATCGTGATCCCTTTATGCACAATGGGGGTCTTAAACTCTGGATGTTTTTGGGTCCCGTAACGGGCAATCACCTCCCCCTGCACCGGCCAGCGGAGTACTCCTTTGAGTAAAGGAAATCGTTTCTCCCCTTCCTTTTGTGGGATGCGGCGAGTATTGCTCTCAACCAGGGCCTGTTGCTGTCGTTCTAGCGAAGCGATGAGGCGGCTCACCTGGGCCGTTGCGGTCCGGATCTCCTTCCGTAACCGCATGTAGGTCTGTTTTTCTTTCCTTATTGTAGCTAATAACCGTCTCTTTTGCAATTTTTCTCTGGCCATCTGCTGCTGTTTGGCCTCCTGTGCCCTCTTCTGCGCTGTGATCGCCACCATTTTCTGCGCCAGGACCTCCTCTTGCTGCCGCAAGGTTTGGAGGGTCTCTGTATAGGAACGGAGCAGTTGCGCATCATAGGCGGCGATCCTCTGTAAGGCGTGCAGCCGGGTTTGGAGAGCAGAGAGGCTGGTGGAGGAGAAGAGGAGATGGAGGTACGAGGTTGTGCCCTGCCGGTACAGGGCGCGGACCCGCTGGCGTAACAGTTGCCGGCGAGCAGCCAGTTGTGCCCGGAGCTGCTCCTGCTGTTGCTGTAGTTTCTCTCTTTCTGCCTGGTGGAGAGCAAGCTGCGCTTCCAGCAGCCGGAGTTCCTGTTGCAGGCGCTGGAGACGACGATCAAACCTCTCCAGGGTGGCAAGGAGCGAGGAGGCTTCCTGCTCCATCTGTTGAACCTTCCGGTCATACAGCCGCTCTCGCTCTTCCAGTCGCTGCAACCTGGCCTTCTCCTGGGTAACCCTCTGCCGGAGCTCTTCCAGGGAAGGGGGGGCGGCGAAGAGGCTGGAGACCAGGCAGGTGCAGCAGAGGAGGAACACCAGTCGCTTCATAGCCGGAGACTCCTCCGTACCGCCAGCAGGCTTCCCACCCCTCCCAGGAGGGTTCCCCCCAGCAGGAGAGCCACAATCCACGGCCAGGGGAAGAAGGAGAAGAGGTTTTTTCCGCCTTCCAGGAAGGGCAACTGCTGGAGCTTCAGCATAAGGCCTCTATACAGTCCCCAAAGGCTCCCCAGAGAGAGCAGGGTGCCTAAAAACCCCTGGAGACTTCCCTCCAGGAAAAAAGGGAGTTGAATACAAAACGTACTCGCCCCTACCAGCCAGAGGATCTCGATCTCCTGGGCACGACTGTAAAAGACGAGCCGGACCGTGTTCGCAATGATAAAGGCCACCCCGAGCGAGAGCCCTCCCCCAATGACCAGACTCGCTTTCTGGAGGAGTCGCAAGAAAAAGGCAAAGGGTTCTACCCAGCGTTCACCATAATCGACTTCGTCGACACCGGGGAGATGGCGGTAGCGTTGCGCGATCTCCTTCAGGAGGTGAGGATGGCGAGCCTCTGGCCGAAGTTCAATCACCAGGGAAGCAGGGAAAAGGTCGGGCGGCAGACCGGCCAGCAGGGTACGTTGGCCGCCTAAGCTCTCCTGGATCTGGTGAAACGCCTCTGCTTTAGAGATATAGGTGAAGCGAGAGATCTGATCATCTGCCTGTAAGGTTTGGGTTAAGGCGGTCAGTTGCTGTGAGGAGATCTCATCCTGCAGGTAGAGGATGATCTGCATCTCTCCTTCCCAGCGTTGCAACAGGTTCAGGAGGTTATGGTGGAGGAGGAAAAAGGCTTCCACAATAAAGAGGGCGATGGAGAGCACCACCAGGGAGAGGAGATAGAGCCTGGCATGATCCCACAAACTGCGCCGCGCTTCCGCACAGGCGTACCTTACCAGCCGCAAGACGTTCACCTAGTCCTCCACGATGGTCCCTTGATACAGTCGCGCCTGTCGAAAGGGGAAAGCCTCCACCAGGGAGAGATCGTGGGTGGCCACGATGACGGTAGTCCCCTGTCCATGCGCTTCCTGGAACAGGGTGAGAATCTCTCTGCTCATCTCTCGATCCAGGTTACCGGTCGGTTCGTCTGCCAGCAGGAGAGAAGGCTGATGCACCAGGGCACGGGCGATGGCCAGGCGTTGTTGTTCTCCTCCAGAGAGCGTATAGGGGTACATGTCACGTTTTTGCTGGAGGCCGACCTGTTGTAAGACCTGCCAGACCCGCTGCCTGATCTCCCTCTCTGGTTTGCCGAGAACGCGCAGCACCACGGCGACGTTGTCGTACACCGTACGGCGGGAAAGGAGCTTAAAATCTTGAAACACGATCCCTAGGGTTCGACGAAGAGCAGGGATGGTAGAGCGTCTCAAGCGAGAGAGATTGCGTCCATTGACCACGATCTGGCCCCGATCGGCCTTCTCCGCACCGTAAAGGAGACGCAGCAGCGTGCTTTTTCCTGCCCCGCTCGGCCCGGTGACAAAGACAAATTCCCCCTGCTCCACGACCAGACTCAGATCTTTGAGGACCCGGTGTCTCTCCCCGTAGCTTTTATAGACGTGAAAGAGGCGAACCATCGTCTCTCCTGCGACCCTTCTCAGTCCTGGCCGGTCCCTGGCCCTCCCGGGAAGAAGACACCTCTCCACCTGGTGTCGAGGGTATCCGGCACCCTCCTCGCTCTGTGCGCGAGGTCAGGTCAGAAGAAAGGGATACCCCAGCTTATCCGTCCCCCCTCCCCGTCTCTGAAACCTACGGTCGGCCATAGATCTCGTGAGAGAAATGGCAGGCGGCATAGTGGCCATTGCCTTTATCTTCGAGTGGTGGCTCTTCCTGGCGGCACAACTCTTTGGTATAGGGACAGCGGGTATGGAAGCGACAGCCAGAGGGAGGGTTGATAGGGCTGGGGACATCTCCCTGCAGGATGATCCGTTCCTTCTTCACCGTAGGATCAGGAATGGGGACAGCAGAGAGCAGGGCTTCTGTGTACGGATGCATCGGTTTTCCGTACAGCTCTGTGTCTGTGGCCAGTTCCACGATTTTGCCCAGGTACATCACCGCCACGCGATTGCTGATGTGTTCCACCACACTGAGATCATGGGCAATAAAGAGGTAGGAGAGGTGAAACTCCTGCTGCAGATCCTCCAGGAGATTGATTACCTGCGCCTGAATAGAGACATCGAGTGCCGAAACCGGCTCATCGCAGATGATCAGCTTGGGATTTAAGGCCAACGCCCGGGCAATCCCGATGCGCTGCCGCTGTCCTCCGCTAAACTCATGCGGATAGCGTTTGATATGTTCTGGACGCAACCCCACCTTCTCCAGCAGGGTGGCCACCCGATCCTCCCGCTCTGTCCCCTTGGCCACCTTGTGGATATCGAGCGGCTCTCCCACGATATTACCCACCGTCATACGGGGATTGAGGGAGGCATAAGGGTCCTGAAAGATGATCTGCATCTCCTTGCGCAGGGAACGCATCTCTGACTTGTTCAGGCTGTAGATGTTACGTCCCTCAAAATACACCTCTCCCGCCGTCGGCTCGATAAGCCGCAGGATGGTCCGTCCCGCCGTAGACTTTCCACACCCACTCTCCCCGACCAGTCCCAGGGTCTCACCGGCGTTGAGGGTAAAAGAGATCCCATCGACGGCATAGACATACCCGACCGTTTTGGAGAAGATCCCTCCTTTGATCGGGAAATGCTTCTTCAGATTTCGAACTTCCAACAGAGGCCTGTTTTGCGCCATGGTTATGCTCTCCCTTTCTGCTCCCCTCTCCGGTCGGCCTGTCGCCAGGAAAGGGACCAAGGTATCATTTCGTTACCCAACAGGCAGCATAATGATCCGGAGCATCTTCCCGCAGTTCCAGTGGAGGCTCTTGCTCTTCACACATGCTTTCGGCTAAAGGACAGCGGGGAGCAAACTTGCACCCCTGCGGCAGATTATACAGACTGGGCACGATACCCGGGATTTCCTGCAACCGCGTCTTGCCCGTGGTCACCTTTTCGTCGATACGGGGGATGGAGCGGAGGAGCCCCTGCGTATAGGGATGCTTCGGATTGTGGAAGATATCGTTGACATTGCCGCTTTCCACGATCTTCCCGCAGTACATCACCACCACCCGCTGTGCCGTCTCCGCCACCACACCGAGGTTATGGGTAATCAGGATGATGGCCGCCCCCACCTCCTCTTTCAAGCGGAGCATCAGATCGAGAATCTGGGCCTGGATGGTGACATCCAGGGCGGTGGTCGGCTCATCGGCGATCAGGACTTTCGGGTTACAGGAGAGGGCCATGGCGATCATGGCGCGCTGCCGCATCCCTCCACTCAACTGGTGCGGGTACTCGTGGACTCGCTGCTCTGGAGAGGGGATCCCTACCAGCTTCAGCATCTCCACCGCCTTATCCAGAGCCGCTTTCTTGCTGAGTCCCTGGTGCAGGATGATCGCCTCGGCAATCTGGTTGCCGATGGTAAAAACCGGGTTTAACGAGGTCATCGGTTCCTGGAAGATCATCGAGATCTCGTTGCCCCGGATCTTGCGCATCTCTGATTTGCTCAGCTTCAACAGGTCACGTCCCTGGAAGAGGATCTCTCCCCCGACGATCCGCCCTGGCGGGTCCGGGACCAAGCGCAAGATAGAGAGGGCCGTAACACTCTTTCCACAACCAGATTCCCCCACAACGCCCAGGGTTTCTCCGGCCTGCACCTCTAAGCTGACCCCATCTACGGCTTTCGCCAGTCCTTCACTGGTGAAGAAATAGGTTTTCAGGTCTCTGAGCTGTAACAGCGCTTGTTCCATGGCTATCCTCTTGTTGGGTTAGTGTGATAACAACTCTCCCCTTCCTCTCGCTTTGGAAGGTAACCATTAGCATACTTTTTCTCTTTTGACAAGCATTTTTTATGGCAACACCTGTCAGGATCATGTCTCTGCGCTCTTCTTCTCCCTGCGGTAGCACTGCAGAAAGTTGCGCAGGAGCTTTTTACCCTCCCGGGTCAGTATCGATTCGGGATGAAACTGCACCCCTTCTACCGGCAGGGAGGTATGCCGGACCCCCATGATGATGCCGTCCTCGGTTTCTGCCGAGATCTCCAGGCAACGGGGCAAGGTGTCCCGCCTGATGATCAGGGAGTGGTAACGGGTGGCTTCAAAGGGGGAAGGGAGGTCACGGAAGATGGTCTTCCCATCATGGTAGATAGGAGAGGTCTTCCCATGCATCAGTACCGGTGCCCGGACGATTTCCCCGCCAAAGACCTGTCCAATGCTCTGATGCCCCAAACAGACCCCAAGGATAGGGATCTGGCCGGCAAAGGCTTCGATGATGGCACAGGAGAGGCCGGCCTCATTCGGGGTGCATGGACCCGGGGAGATCACGATGTACTCTGGCTGTTTCTCGGCGATCTCCTCCAGGGTAATCTTGTCGTTGCGGTAGACTTCGCTTTCGGCTCCGAGCTCTCCCAGGTACTGCACCAGGTTATAGGTAAAGGAGTCATAGTTATCGATCACCAGGAGCATAGGCGCCTCCTTCACATCTCTTCCGGGGCGGCAATCCCGAGCAGCGCCAACCCGTTACGCAGGACCTGACGCACGGCAGCGGTGAGCGTGACGCGTGCCGCACGGAGGAGTGGGTCGTCGACCAGGATGCGGTTGTGATGGTAGTAAACGTTAAACTGCTCTGCCAGTTGAATCAGATAGGTACTGATGAAAGAAGGTTCGTAGAACTCTGCTGCCCGGCGGATCGTCTCCGGGAAGAAGCCGAGGAGCTTACAGAGTTGAAACTCTTCCTCCTTGTCCAGGCAGCCATACTCGACCTGCCGGGGGAGTGGTTGCCCATGTTTGCGCAGCACGCTACAGGCCCGGGCATGGGTATACTGCACATAGGGGGCGGTCTCCCCGTCGAAGT
>RFHZ01000517.1 GCA_003696125.1 Nitrospinota bacterium | reverse complement strand
TTACCCCTCATCGCCGTCAGATCAAAGAACTCCTGCTCCGGCAACACAGGCCAGAGAAGCGCTGCCTGCCGGGTGCGACCACCCCCTGGACACCACAGACAAAGGCCGAAACCCGGCTGGTGCAGGAGCTGTCCCGCCTGAGCGGCTATCCTGCTGCCCAGATTCATCCCTCCCATCACCTCGAACTCGATCTGGGCATCGATTCCCTCATGAAGATGGAGCTGCTCCTCCTGCTGGAAACCCTTTCCCCTCAGAAAGGAGCCGCGACTGCCCTACCGGTGGAACAGCTCCTCCAGAAGGTGCACACTGTACAGGACCTGCTCGCGCTACTCCACCCCTCGCCCGACCCCAAGCCCCGCTCCCGGTCTCCAGAAAAGCAGGCCTTCGATGCCTTCCAGTATCTCACGACCAGGAACTCCCTCTTCTACCAGTGCGCCACCCGCCTCTTCCACTTCCTCCTCCGCCATACCTATCAGCACTACTTTCGCCTGCAGTGTCGCGGTCTGGAGCATCTCCCGTCCACCAGACCCTATATCATCGCCGCCAATCACACCAGCCATCTCGACTCTGGAGCCATCATCACCGCCCTGGGGAAGGAAGCGAGACATCTCTATATCCTGGGAGCACGCGACTACTTCTTCAACCATCCCTGGAAGGGCTGGTTTTTCAACACCTTCTTACACGTTCTCCCCTTTGACCGACATGAGAACTTCCTGCAGGGGGTTCGTGTCTCCAAAGAAGCGCTCTCCCAGGGGCATTCGCTCTTGATCTATCCGGAAGGGACCCGCTCGATCACCGGAGCCCTGCAACCCTTTAAACGCGGTCTGGGGTTTTTAGCCTGTGAAGCCCGCGTTCCCATTGTCCCCGCCTATATCCATGGCTCCTATGAGGCCCTGCCCAAGGGAGCCGTATTCCCCAAGAGACGCAAGATCACGGTGACCTTTGGTCCCCCGGTGTCCATCGATGCCTTCTGTGCGCGGCGGGGAAAGATGCCCAACCACCTCCTCTACCAGGAAGTGATTGAGAACGTCAGGCGGCGTATCGAGGAGCTCCGTGATCACCACCTGCGAGCAGAGTGAGGTCGCAGAGCGAGGAGTGCCTGGGGATGTCAAAGCGAAATGGAGAAAGAAGGGCGGCCTTCTTTGATGTAGACGGAACCCTGGTGCAGACCAATGTCGTCCACTACTACGTCTACTTCAAATGGCAGACCCTCTCCCCCCTGAAGCGAGTGGGCTGGGCCTGCACCTTTCTCCCCAGGCTCCCCTACTATGCGCTGGTGGATCTCATCAGCCGCCAGCGGTTTAACCGGCTCTTCTTCCAGAACTACCAGGGGATTGCGGTCAAAGATGCGCGGCGCTGGAGTAGAGAAATCCTCCTCCCCCTCCTCCTCAAAGAGCTGTTTCCAGAGGCACGGAGACAGATCCAGCAACACCAGGAACAGGGAGACCTGGTCGTCCTGGTCACCGGATCGCTCGATTTCATCATGGAGCCTCTCCGCAACGCCATCCAGGCCAATGCCCTCTTTGCCGCCAGGCTGGTGGAAAATGACGGCTTCTTTACCGGTGAACTGCAGGGTCGTCCCATCAGCGGAGAGGAGAAGGCACGTCTGGTGCGAGAATATGCCGATAGAGAGGGAATCGCCCTGGAGCAGAGCTATGCTTACGGGGATAGTATCGCCGATCTCCCCATGCTGCAAATGGTAGGATACCCTGTGGCCGTAAACCCGGACAGGCGCCTGCGTCGTGTAGCCGTCGCTGCCCGCTGGCCCATACTCCAATGGCAACGCAAAGGATAGACAGGACCCACCCATGTATGCCATCCAGTACCGCAAAAGTATTCCCCGCTATCTGGTGGTACGGCTACTCGGACCTTACTTCCCTCGCCTCTACACCAGTCGCCTCTCCTGTATCC
>RFHZ01000516.1 GCA_003696125.1 Nitrospinota bacterium | reverse complement strand
AGCCTTTACCGGGGCCCTGCAGGGAAAACCGGGACATTTCGAGCTGGCGCAGAACGGGACCCTCTTCCTGGATGAGATCGGCGAACTCCCCCTCCATCTGCAGGCCAAGCTCTTACGCGTTCTGCAGGAGCGTTCCCTCTTCCGTATCGGGGGACGCAAGCCGATCGCGCTCGATGTGCGTATCCTCTGCGCCACGCAAAAGGACCTGCGGGCAGAGGTGCAGGCCGGACGCTTCCGGGAAGATCTCTTCTACCGGATCAACGTCATCGCCATCCGGGTTCCTCCCCTGCGCGAGCGGCGGGGCGATATCCCCCTCCTCATAGAGCACTTCCTGCAAAAGCATACGCAGCACACCTCCCGCGAGTTGAGCATCTCCCCGGAAGCCATCGACCTGCTCCTCCGCTATTCCTATCCGGGCAATGTGCGCGAGCTGGAAAACGCCATCGAACGAGGGGTGACCCTCTGCCAGGGGGAGGAGATCCAGCCGGTTCACCTGCCGGAAGAGATCCGGGCCGGGACCGGTTTCTGCCTGCCCCCTTCTCCCCTGCCCTTCGAGCATTCCCTGGCCGAAAGCCTGCAGCGCTGCGAGAAGTTCTTTATCAGCCAGGCCCTGCAGGCAACGGGGGGGAGGAAAGGAAAGGCGGCCGAACTGCTAGGGATCAGCCGTAAACACCTCTGGGAGAAGATGCGTCAATACGGCCTGGAAAGCGAATAGAGAACGGCCAGCTCTCCTCTCAGAGGAGATTCTTGTAGATCTTTCCCCCCTTCATCACCAGCAGCACACTTGTCTGGTGTCGCTGCCAGAGGGTCAGGTCCTCCAGGGGATTGCCGTCAACCACAATCAGGTCTGCCCACTTGCCCGCTTCCACCGTCCCGATCCGGTCTGCAAGCTGGAGGAGTTCGGCATTGACCCTGGTGGTGGCGAGCAGGACATCCATCGGTCGCATCACCTCACCCTTTAAGGCGAGTTCCTGCCCCTTGTAGATATGCATCGGTCCCAGGAGATCGGAGCCGGAGGCGATCTTTACCCCGGTGGTATAGGCGATCTGCAAGGCTTCAAAACTCTTCTCCCGTGCCAGGTTGATCTTCCGGAGGTTTTCCGGACCGATGCCGTACTCCTTGCCCTGCCGGGCAATGATCTCATAGGTAGCCAGGGTGGGGACCAGGTAGGCTCCCCTGGCCTTGATCTGCCGGGCACTGGCTTCGTCCAGCAGGTTGCCATGCTCCAGGGAGCGCACCCCGGCCTCCAGGGCGTTACAGATGCTGCGGGGAGAGTAGACGTGGGCCATGACATAGGTGCCGGCCGCTTCTGCTTCCTCCACGGCTGCCCGCAGCTCAGGGATCGAGTACTGCGTCGTATCCAGTTCATCGGTGGGAGACATGGCCCCTCCTCCGGCCATCACCTTGATCTGATCCGCTCCGAGGCGAAGCTGCTCTCTCGCCCCCCGCCGTACCGCATCTACCCCATCGCAGATCAGGGAGGAGACCCGGATATCCTCGTCCGAAGGGAGGGCTGACTGGTAGGGGTGCCGGCTGTCCCCATGCCCACCGGTCTGGGAGAGACTCCGGCCGCTGATCAGGAGCCGGGGTCCCTCGATCAGGCCCATCTGCAGCGCTTCTTTAAATCCCCAGTACGCCCCGCCAGCATCCCGCACCGTGGTAAATCCCTCCAGCAGGGTTTCCCGCAGATTGGCCGCCACCTTACAGACATAGACCGCTTCGGAAAAGCGGCGTGCGTGCGAGGGGATGGCTTCGGTGATCCCCATGTGCACGTGCGCATCGATCAGGCCGGGCATAAGCGTCTTTCCCCGCAGATCGATCACCGTGGCCCCGCTAGGGATGGTCACCCTGCGCCCCACTTCTACCGCCCGGATGGTGTCCCCTTCCACCACAACGGTGGCCCCTTCCTGCGGTTCTCTGCCGGTACAATCGATGAGGAAGCTGTTGGTAAAGATGATGGTCGCACTCATGCTGACTCCTTCCCTCTCTGACTCCTGGGTAGATATCCGAAAGGCCTCGACCAGGATAGCATGAGGGACAGGGCAAAGCAATTGCATGAGTAGACAATGTTCCATTCGCCTTTTACCGCAGAGAAGGCTGAGATCGCAGAGAAACTCCATTCTTCTCCGCGTTCTTTGCGTGCTCGGCGGTAAAGTATTTTTTCTGCAGCGCATAGCCAGAGGATGAGTGAGGAGGCAAAAAGGTGAGTGAGACTTGCCGGGAATAAGGGGAGGTCAGCGGTTGACAAAAAAGGGAAAAGAGGGTAGAAAGGGGAGGAAAAGCTACCAGGGAAAGGAGGAGAGGAGATATGTACCTGATCATCGTGGGGGCAGGACCGGTAGGGAGCGGCCTGATCGAGCTGGCCCTGCAGGATGGGCATAACGTGGTCCTGATCGAAGCCAATGCCAAACGGGCCCAGGAGGCTTCCCAGAAGTACGACGTGATGGTACTACACGCCGATATCGCGCAGGGAGGGATCCTGGAAGAAGCCGGCATCGAGCAGGCCGATGCCCTGGTTGCGGCGACCGGTGACGATTCGGATAACCTGATGGCCATGTTCCTCGGGGTGGAGTACGGGGTCAAGACCCTGATCAGCATCGTGAACGATCAACGTCATCGGCGCCTGTTTGAGCGACTCGGCGTGCATGTGCTCGTCGATCCGGAAAAGATCGTGGCCCAGCACCTCTACGACCGGCTCTGCCAGCCGACACTGGAAGAGGTGGTCACCCTGCCCAGCGGGGCCCAGGTGTTCGATATCACCTTGAGTCCTTCCTCTCCCCTGGTCGGGAAGTCCCTGGCCAGCGCGACCGCAGAGGGCCTGTTACCCACCGGCCTCCTGATCGTCTCCCTGCGCCGGGATGGGGAGGTATACACCCCTACGGGGGAAACGATCCTGGCGGCCGGAGATCACCTGACCGTCTTCTCCCAGGTGGCGCTGAAGGAAACGCAGCTCAAGGTCTTTACCGGCTGAGGGAGTGCGGTGGGTCCCCAGCAAAAGATCATTCTGCGCGACATCGGCCTGCTCATCCATGTCCCGGGACTCATGGCCCTCGTCTCCCTCCCCATCGCCCTGGCCCTGGCCGAGGGATACGCAGCCCGGGCTTTTGCCTGGACCGGCCTCATCTCCCTGGGCCTGGGCCAGGCCCTGTACCGCCTCTTCCAGAGCCCGGAGGAGACGCGCCTCCACCACGGCATGGTCGTGGCTGCCCTGGGGTGGATCGTTGTTCCCCTCCTGGGCTCGCTCCCCTTTCTCCTGATCGCCTCCCACCTGGCCGTGCTCCCCCAGACACCGGAGACGGTACGGGT
>RFHZ01000515.1 GCA_003696125.1 Nitrospinota bacterium | reverse complement strand
TGTCAGGGGGTACTGCCTCCATTATCTTTCTCCTTCAAGCATTTCATACCTGCCCGATCGTCACCACCTCGACCGTATAGAAATAGGCACCCGGCTGGTGGAGCACGTACTGGGGAGAGTGGGGGTCAAAGTAGCGCTGCCAGGCTGTTCGATCTTGGGCGGTTAGATACTCCCGGGCATAGTCGATTACCACCTTGGCGATAGTCTGGAGGAATTGGGTCTCCAGAGGGGTAAAGGGAGCGACTTTCTGCACGCCGTAGGTGCGTGTCTGCAGATGGCGTATCCCTGCCTGGGCAAAGATCTGCGGGAGTTTTCGTCCTACAAACGGGTCGTGGTAGTGTCCCACTTTCTGCTCCTGGGCTGCCTGGATGCCGGCCAGGACGGTCCGTTCGACCAGGTCAACCGGAAGGGGGGAGAAGGTGATGTGAGCCACATCCACATCCTTGATGATGATCCTGCCTCCCCTGCGTACAATCTGGGACAGCTTTTGCAATACCTCGACCGGCTGGGGAAAGTACTGAAAGGTGTTGGCGCAGAAGAGGACATCAGCCCAGGGCGACGAGAAGGGCAGGGCCTGGAGATCGGCTGCAATCCAATGCAGTACCGCCTCTGCACATTCTTTGTTCTGCTCCCGGGCCAGGGAGAGGAGCGCAGGCGAGAGGTCCACACCGATAATCTGTCCACCAGGCGCCACCCGCTCGGCCAGCCAGGGTTCCCATAACCCGTTGCCACAGGCAACGTCCAGCACCCGATCCCCAGGCTGGAGAGGAAAATCCTCTACCATCTGTCGGCGTTCCCTGGACAGGGCCTGGTGATGGAGGGTCAGCCATTCTGCCTCGGTCAGAAAATAGGAGGAATCTTTTCCCATACCCCTTTCTTCCTCTTCTTTAACGATGATACTTTCTCTAAAACATTCCCCTGCCCGGCAATATTCCGCTGAGGATCTCAACCGCTATGCCAGCTCCCCTCCCGGGCGTTTCGGCCATATCCAGGTGGCTGTCCCGAGCACGGTAAGAAGGGCGAAAGCGTCTCCCCAACGGGTATAGATCGTCTCGGTCTTGAGCAGGGGAATGTCCTGTACAATGGCGGCTTTTATATAGATTTTGGCTTCGGCGACCAGGGTCCCTGAGGGGTCGATCACCGAAGTCACCCCGGTGTTGGTGGCTCGAATCAGCGGTCGCCGGGTTTCAATGGCCCGAAAGCGAGCCAGAAGCTGGTGCTGGTACGGGGCACGGGTAGGACCAAACCAGGCATCGTTGGTCAGATTCACCAGCACCTGGGCCCCCTTTTGCACCGCCTCTCTGGCCAGGGAGGGGAAGATATCCTCATAGCAGATCAGCGGTGCCAGGGTAAGACCACCTGGCAGCTGGAGTGTTACCTCCCCGTATCCCGGGGTAAAGTCGCCGATGGCCGGAGAGATCCCCTGTAAAAAGGGGAAATAGCGGGCAAAAGGGACATACTCTCCAAACATCAGGAGCCTGTGCTTGTCGTAGCGTCCCAACACCTTGCCCTCTGCGTCAAGGAGGAGGGCTGAGTTGAACTTCTCGACCACCGGGGCTTTCGGATTAAACGTGTTGGCCCCGATGAGGAGATGGACATTGGGAGGAGGAGCCAGGGGGAGCGGGATGCTCTGGGCGTCGGCATAGACCCAGTACCGATAGGCCGTTTCTGGCCAGACGACCAGCTCTGCCCCCTCGGCAATGACCTGCCGGGAGAGGAGGGCGAGAATCAGCAGTTGCTCTTCGGCAAAGCGCTGATCGTACTTCATCTTTACATCGATGTTCGGTTGCAGCAGGGCCACCCGGAGCCGGGGAGCGCTGTCTACGGCGCGTTGTACCTGGTCCAGACGCCGGTACCCGTAGCCGATGGTAAGCCCCAGGAGGAGGCCTGTCACCACCATACTCCGCCAGGGAAACGGAACAGGCTTCTCCCGTAAGCTCACCACACCCTGGAAGAGGAGGGCATTGACCAGCACCACCAGGAAGGTGATCCCGTACACACCGGTCACATCGGCGATCTGGACCAGGGGAAGCCAGGCGATCTGGGTGTTTCCCAGTCGCCAGGGGAAGACATGCGGGTAGAGAAATTCCAGGGCGGTGTACAGGGTGGCGATGAACAGGGCTTGGCGGAGCGATCCGGCCGGTACCCGGCGATGTCCCCAGCAGTAGCCAAGGGCAAAGAGGAGGTGGATGAATCCAAAGGCCGTGGCGATCAGGAGGAAGAGGAGCAGGCTGATCGGATAGGGGATCCCTCCAAAGCGAACCATGGTATCCACCAGCCAGTAGAAGCCGAGCAGATGGGTGACCAGCCCGGTGATAAGCCCCAGGCCCATGGCCATGCGTTGCTGCTTCACCCCTTCCAGGGCCAGCAGCAGTGGAACCAGGGCAAACCAGGCGGTAAAGAAGAGGGCATCTGCCAGGAAGCCGGCGCTCAGCAACACTCCGGAGAGGATGGCCAGGGGTATGCGGTACCCCCATCCTTGCGGAAGGGGAGAGGCCGGGTGCTTAAGGGACCTGGAAGGCAAAGAGCGCTGTTCCAAGCTGTTCTCCTCCTCGCTGGATCTGGACCGCTACTTCCCAGCTTCCGGACATGGGAAGGTAGAGGCTGGTCTGGTAGAGACCCAGACCGGCAACCCGGGTAGGGGTTTGTGTCTCCTTTCCCATCTGCGCCATCCGGTAGCGAAGGGTGACTTTGGCATCAGAGACCGGTTGGCCAGAGGCATCGGTTACTTTGACCTCCACGTTGTTCTCCCCCACACGCAGGGGACCGGTCAGGGTGGGATAGAGGGAAACGCGGAGATCTCCGACCCGTTGGGTGGTAGGGGTGGGACCCAGTTTGCTGAGGAAGGCGTACCCGATGAAGAGCAAGAGGAGGAATCCTCCGACCAGCGTGACCGTGGTGGTTTTGATCTTAGGTCTTCCTCGCGTGGGTGGTAGTGATTCTTGGGGAGCCATAGCCTATATTATCCTCTGGGGAGTGTACCGTGGAGAGAGGCTTTTCCTCTCCGTTAGGTACCCGAATGTATTTTCGCCTTAATCACTCCTCATGGCTCATCGCTGTTCTGCGATGAAGGTAATGGGGCTGTTTAGAACAAAAGTGTAACGAAAACTCCCGGGCAGTGCAAGGGCTTTCCGCTTTCCACCGCATAGAGCGCCTGGCAGCAGAGATCTCTGGATGGCTTGATTTCTTGCTCCCCAGGGGCCAAAATGAAGAGGCGATAACGCAATACCGGTATGGAAAAGAGGAGGGAAGTTGCTTGGGTGCCTTCACCTGGAGAAGAGAAGGAAAGCCGGACAGGAGCGGCTGGATACTGGCCATGAGTTCCGGCCTTCTTCTGGCC
>RFHZ01000052.1 GCA_003696125.1 Nitrospinota bacterium | reverse complement strand
GGGTTTTCCTCGATCTCCTGGAAGAGACAGGGGGTCTGGGTCAGGTGCACAATGGTAACCCCGTCACTCCGGGTCTCGATGAACGGTTCTTTTCCTGCCCATACTCCCTGCACGCCCAGCAGGAGTAACATACCGGCCATGGTAGCGGCGATCCTGAAAAACCATGGTCTATATCGCATCGAACGCTCCTTTCTTACAACGAAATGGGGTCATCTCTGATCAGGGAAGCTTCCCTGTTTTCTCTCTACACCAGCTTTGTCGTCTGAGGAGCGGAATACTTACAGGGAGAGAAGAAGTTTTCGTGAGTAATGAGGGAGAGGACTGAGGAATGAGTAAAGCCATCACGGGTGGTTATTGTTCTCCCCCTTTTTCTGCTGCCAGCGCTTCCAGATCTGCCAGTCCTGCGGGTGTCGCAGATCATCCAGCAGCGTATAGACGACCGGCACGACGACCAGGGTGAGCAGGGTCGAGGTGGTCAGCCCGCCGATCACCGCCACGGCCATCGGTGCCCGCGCTTCTGACCCCGCCCCTGTGCCCAGAGCGATGGGGAGCATCCCGAAGATCATGGCAAAGGTGGTCATCAGGATCGGTCGTAGCCGGATCGGTCCGGCTTTGCGGATGGCTGCCTCCCGTGTCATCTGATCCCGGGTGCGGAGCGTGTTGATGAAATCGACCAGGAGGATCCCGTTTTTGGTCACCAGTCCCATCAGCATGATCATCCCGATCATGGTAAAGATGCTCACCGTCATGCCGGTCACCACCAAGGCCCCGAGAGCCCCTACCACGGAGAGCGGGACGGAGAGCATGATGGTCAGGGGATGGATGAAACTCTCAAACTGGGAGGCCAGGACCATATAGATCATGATGACGGCCAGCAAAAGGGCAAAGATCAGGTTGCGGAACGATTCCTCCATCTCCTCGGCAAAGCCGGCAAACCCGAAACTGTACCCCGGGGGAAGCCCTTCTTCCCGGACAAAGCGGGTCAACTCTGCCACCGCTTCCCCCAGCACCTTCTCCTCCTGTTGCAGGTTGGCCAGGATGGTGATCTGGCGGGTCCGGTTGTAGCGGTCAATCTGCACCGGTCCACTCTCCTCCCGGATCCAGGCCACATTACGCAGGTTCACCAGGGCGCCGTTCCTGCCCCGCACGGTGAGGAACTGCAGGTCCTCGGGTCGATTCCGGTACCGCTCCTGCAGTCGCACACTCACATCGTAACGATCCCCTCCTGCCTTGAACTTGCTGACATCATCCCCCCCGATAAGCGCCTTGACCGTTGCCGCGATGGCCCATGGACTCACCCCCAGATCTGCGGCCCGGTCCCGCTTCACGTACACGTTGAGCTCGGGCTTTCCCTTTTCATAGGTGGTATCGATATCCACATACCCCCCGGCCGCACGCATCTTCTCCATGATAGAGGTCGCCATGGCCTCCAGCCGGTCCAGGTCGGGTCCACGCAACTCCAGTTGCACATCTGCCCATTTCCGTCCTCCCCCGGCCACGCGAGGCACCACCTCCACACTGACTTTTGCCTCCCGGATATCGGCCACCTGTTCCCGTACCCAGGCCATGGCCTCCAGTTGGCTCGTGCTCCGGTGCTCCTTTTCCACCATCTTTACGTAAAGCGTCCCCTCATTGACCCGCTGTAGTTCGTCGGCACCGATGGTGGCAAAGGTGTAGTCGAGCCATGGCTGTCCTGCCAGACGCTGGCGGATCCGCTCCAGGATGGCGTCTGTGGTTTGCAGAGAGGCTCCGAGTGGCGCCTTCACCTTGATGTTGAACTCGCTCTGATCCTCTACCGGAATGAACTCTGTCCGCAGGAAGCGCCCGAGATATCCGGAAGCCAGGAAGGTGGCCAGGGCGAGAAGAATCACTCCCCATCGCCAGCGGAGGGCTACGGCCAGCAGGCGCTCGTAGGCCTGCTCAACGGCGAGGAAGAAGCGCTCGGAAAGGCGGTAGAGACCTCCTCTCTTGGGCTTGCGTAGCAAGCGAGAGGAGAGCATCGGGTCCAGGGTGAAGGAGACAAACATGGAGATCAAGACGGCAAAGGTCACGGTGAGGCCGAACTGGTAAAAGAAGCGCCCGACGATCCCCTGCATAAACGCGACCGGCACAAAGACCGCCACCACCGATAAGGTGGTGGCCAAAACAGCCAGGGCAATCTCCCTGGTGGCAAAAGAGGCGGCCTGGCGGGCCGGCATCCCCTCCTCCACATGGCGCATGATATTCTCCTGCACCACGATGGCATCGTCGATGAGGAGTCCGATGGCGAGGGAGAGGGCGAGCAGGGTCATCATGTTTTGGGTAAACCCGAGGGCGTACATCAGGGTAAAGGTACCGATCACCGAGGTGGGGAGGACCAGGGAGCTGATGAAGGTACTGCGCAGGTTGCGCAGGAAAAAGAAGACGATGAGCACGGCCAGCCCGCCCCCGTACAGGAGATGGAACTGCACCTCCTCTACGGAGCGTTCGATGAAAATAGACTGGTCCTGGGCGATCTCCAGCCGGATTCCCCGGGGCGCGAGTTCCTGCCTGAGCCGTTCCACCTCTGCCTTTACCGCATGGGCGACGGCCACGGTATTGGTTCCCGACTGCCGGCGCACGAGGAGGGCAACCGCCCGGGTATCGTTGAGACGGGCCAGGCTCCGCTCCTCTTCCAGGCCGTCTTCCACCCATCCCAGGTCTCTCACCCGCACCGGGGTCCCGTTCCGGTAAGCCACCACCATGTTGGCAAACTGGGTGGCCGAGGAAAACTCGGCCTTGGTTTTGACCACATATTCCCGGGGACCCGTCTCCACACGTCCCCCTGGATACTCCACATGCTCGGTACGGAGCGCCTGCTCCACATCCTGCACCGTAAGCCCGTATCCTTCCAGCTTATTGCGATCGAGCCAGAGCCAGATCTTCCGTTCCCGTCCCCCCACGAGCTTGACCTGTCCGACATGAGGGACGCGCTGCAGTCGTTCCTTCACCACCTTGTCGGCCAGGCGGGTCAGCTCCCGGATCGGCATCTTGCCGGCAACCACGACGGCCATGATCGGGGCGGCATCGATGTCAAACTTCTCCACCACCGGTTCTTCCAGGTCGTCGGGCAACTCGGAGCGGATGGTGCCGAGCTTGGCCTGGATCTCCTGGTAGGCGATATCGATATCTTTTTCCAGCTCAAATTCCACGATCACCTGGGAAACGCTGTCCGCACTGGTCGAGCGCAACTGTTTGATCCCGCTGATGGTGGAGACCGCCTCCTCGATGACATCGGTCACCGTGCTCTCCACCGTCTCCGGATCGGCCCCTGGGAGGACAGAGACGATGGTGATGGTGGGGAATTCCACGCGGGGGAAGAGATCGACCCCGATGGCCCGCAGGGAGACGATGCCGAAGACGAGAATCGCGCCGATGACCATGGTGGCAAAAACCGGTCGTTTGATGGCTATCTCGGAGAGGATCATGTCTCGCTCTTCTCCCTTATCCAGCCCTGCTTAGCGTTCCACATCGCATCTGCCCGGCTACCCTTCCCCCCGGCTCCCTGCAATCCAGACCCGTTCCCCCTCCTGTAATCCTTCCCGGATTTCTGCCTCTTCCTGCGTCAACAGCCCTACTTCTACCCGGCGCGGGGTGGGAGTGCCGTCCTCATCGACCACCACCTGCCATCCGCTAGCGGTCTGGGAGAGGGCCTGGCGGGGAACGGCCAGCACATCGGTTGCCTCCTGCACGACCTGCACCTGCACCAGCAGTCCTGGCCGGAGCCGTCGATCGGCATTATCTATCAGGACCCGGCAGCGAAAGGAACGGGTGGTTTCGTCAAGAGCGGGAAAGACGGTGTCGATCTTCCCTCTTCCCTCTTCGATCCCTTCGATGCGAAACATCACCGGCGTTCCCGGTTGTACCTGCGCGAGAAATTCCTGGGGGAGGGAGAACTCGAGTTCCAGGACCCGGATATCCTGCACCTCCAGCAGATGGGTGACCATGGCCCCGGAGACGACCGGTTCCCCCGGATCGACCAGCCGCTTGCTCACCACGGCGTCGTACGGGGCGCGGATCTCTGTTTCCCGGAGCCGTTCTTCGGCATAGCGTAGCGCACTTTGTGCCTGTTGCAATCGAAAGGAGGCCTCCTGCCATCTCGCCTGCACCTCCTGGAGTCGTGCCTGTGCGGCCTCCAGATTGGCCATGGCCTGTTGATGCTTAAAGACAGCCTGATCGTATTGTTGTTTTTGGACATACGGCTTTTCCCCTGCCGGCCTCTCCCACAGTTCTTTCATACGCGCAAGTTGCAGGGCAGCATCCTCCAGGGCGACTTGCGCCCTCTTGACATCGGCCTGTGCCGTCTTCACACTCTGTTTGATGGCATCCAGATGGGCACGGGCCGCAGCCACATCCGCCTTGCGCTGGGCAACCTCGATCTGGAAGAAGGTGGGATCGAGCCGGACCAGCACCTGTCCTTTGTGCACGATATCCCCCACATCGACCAGCACCTCCTGCACCCGTCCCGACACCTGGGATCCGATCTGGGTGATCTGGCGGGCCTGCAGGGTGCCTACGGCCGGGATGAAGTGACGCAGGGTCTTCCGCTGTACAGGGACCCACTCCCCTTGCTCCTGAGGGGGAGCAGGAGTCTCCCTGGGACTCGATTCACTCTCCTGGCTGCATCCCAGCAGGAGGAAGAGGAGCAGGGGGAACACGATCCAGACGAGATACTGCCGGTTCCGGTATTTTAGTCGCATGGTGTACCCTCATCTACCGCAGGAGGACACCCTTTCCGTTCCTGCTCACTCAGGATGCCATAGAAGACGATATCCAGGATATCCTGGGCCTGGACCTCAAACGGTTTCTGGCGGCCGGCAAAGTAGTTGGTAAACATGGTGCCGTAGAGGAGGTTTCCGAGCACATCGGTGATCCGCTCCACCGGCATCTCCCGTACCCGGCCGGCCCTCATCAGTTCCCGGAAGAGCTCCTGCCAGGGACCCACATTGGCATCGCGGTGCTCGAAATAGGTCGGTTTGGCCCGGTCTTTAAACTCGGCCCGTTCCTGGATGATGAGTTCGACAAACTCCGGGTGGGTATCGAAAAAGGTGAGATAGGCGGAGATGGCGCGGACGATACGCTCCAGCGGATCTGCGATGTTGGCGGTACAGGTCTCGATCTGGGTGCGGAGACGACGCATGCCACGGTCCACGGCGGCCAGGAAGAGGTTTCGTTTACTGGGGAAGTAGCGATAGACGGTTCCTTTGCCGATGTTCAGGCGATCGGCGACCAGCTGGACATCGGTATTGCGGTACCCCTGGGCGGCAAAGATTTGGGCGGCAGCGTCGAGGATCTCCTCGCACCGCCGGGCGATCAGGGCTTTATCTTTGGGGCGTCCCGGTCTCTTCTTGCTCTTCACAGGCATCGGGTTTCTCCTCTATTTATTGACGGACTGGTCAGTCACAAAATATACCGGAAGATGAAGAGAAAGTCAACCCCCTGCTCCCCCTTGACTTCTCGCCTCCCGACCCGTATTATGTGCATAGATACGGTTGCAGCCTGACCGAAGAGCAGGGATTCCGCCACAACAGGTTTTGCGTGCCCGGAGCGAGGTCTCTCTCACCGCCGGGAACGCGGAGCGCTACAGGTAAAAGAGAGAGATAAGGTGACCATGACTTCTCCGTGCCAGTCGTCATACCCCCAGCACCCCAGCATGACCGATACCCTGTACCATTCCCCCTTTCTGAAAGCCTGTCGAGGAGAGCCGACCCCCTATACCCCTATCTGGCTGATGCGCCAGGCCGGTCGCTACATGGAAGAGTACCGCCAGGTGCGGGCCAAAGTCTCCTTATTAGAACTCTGCAAGACCCCGGACCTGGCCGCCGAAGTGACCATCACCGCGGTGGAACGCCTGGGAGTCGATGCCGCCATCATCTTCTCCGATATCCTGGTCCTGGTCGAGCCGATGGGCGTAACCCTCGAATTTCAAAAACAACGCGGACCGGTCCTGCACACCCCCCTGCGCTCGGCCAGCGATATCCGCAAGCTGCGGGAAGTCGAGGTAGAGGAAGCGCTCGGCTTTGTCTTTGAGGCCATCCGCCAGGCACGGGCCGGACTCCAACCGCACATCCCGCTGATCGGCTTTGCCGGTGCCCCCTTTACCATCGCCTCCTACCTGGTGGAGGGAGGAGCCTCACGCAACTTCGAGCATACCAAGACCCTCATGTACCAGGACCCGGAGTCGTGGCACGCGCTCCTCTCCCTGATCAGCCGCACCCTGGTCGCTTACTTAAACGGGCAGGTCAAGGCCGGGGCCCAGGCCTTACAGCTCTTCGATAGCTGGGTCGGGTGTCTGAGTCCCTCCGACTACCGTGAATTCGTCCTTCCCCATACCCGCTTTGTCCTGGAAAGGATCATTCCGGGCACCCCGGTGATCCACTTCGGCACCGGCACGGCTGCTCTCCTGGAGTTGATGCGAGAAGCCGGAGGGAGTGTCATCGGGGTCGATTACCGGGTGGAGCTCGATCAGGCCTGGAAACGCCTGGGAGCGGTCGGCATTCAGGGAAACCTGGATCCCTGTGTCCTCCTGGCCGATCGAAAAGTGATCGAGGCACGGGCCAAGCGGGTCCTCGATCAGGCTGGAGGCAGACCGGGACACATCTTCAACCTGGGACACGGCATCCTGCCCACAACCCCGGTGGACAACGTGCTGGCCCTGGTCGATTTCGTCCATACCTACCAGCCACGGTCGGCATGATCTTACCGGAGGAGAAGTGATCATGACACGCTACGACAGCGTATTACTCATTGGTTTTGGGGGACCGACCCCCGGGTGCTGCCGGAAATACGATCCCTGCCCGGGAGAGGCTTACTGCTATGTGGAGAGGATCCTGGGTGCTGATCCCTCCCAGGCGGAACGGGTCAGGGAAGTGACCCATCACTACATGGAACTGGGAGGATTCTCTCCTTACAATGAACTGACCTTCCGGCAGGCCCAGGCCCTGGCCGCCAGCCTGCAGGAGCGAGGGATTCCCCTTCCGGTTTACGTCGGGCTGCGCAACTGGACCCCTTACTTCCACGAGGTGATCCCGGAGATGGTGGCCAGGGGACACCGGCAGATCCTGGGAATCATCATGGCTCCTCATCAGTCCCGGGTCAGTTGGGAGAAGTATCAAGACGATGTCCGTAAAGCCATAGCCCAACTCCCCGCCGATCATCCTGCCGTCGAGTACCTCGACCCCTGGTACACCCATCCCGGTTTTATCCAGGCCATCACCGATCGGATTCGCGAAGCCTGTCAAGACCTGGGTGAAGAACGCTTTCAAAAGGCAGCCCTCATCTTCACCGCCCATGCCATCCCGGTTCCGGCTGCCCGTACCTCCCCCTACATCGCCCAATACCGGGCCACGGCCACGGCTGTGGCGCACCTCTTGGGCAAGGAGTTCGATCTGGCCTATCAGAGCGCTCCGGACAACACCCCGGTGCCCTGGACCGGACCAGACATCACCGAGCTCATTCCCCAGAAACAGGCCGAAGGGGTCCGAGATCTGATCGTCACCCCGATCGGCTTTCTCTGTGATCATGTGGAAGTCCTCTACGATCTCGATATCGAAGCACGTGAGGTGGCAGAAGCGTGCGGAATGCACTTTATCCGGCCGGGTACGGTCAGCGATCATCCCGCCTTTATCGGGATGCTGGCCGACCTGATCAGCGAACGGGTGGTTTAGCCTATGCGGCATGTCGTGGTCATCGGTGGAGGCATATCAGGACTCACCGCCTGCTATCGACTCGTCACAGAGGCGCAGCAGCGGGGAATACCCTTGCAGGTAACGCTGCTGGAGGCGAGTGAGCGGGTAGGCGGGGTGATCAAGACCTCCCGGCAGGATGGTTTTCTCATCGAGCACGGACCAGACGCCTTCTTATCCACCAAACCGCGTGCCAGGGCCCTGTGTGAAGAGTTGGGACTCGCCGATCAACTGATCGGGACCAACCCGCAGCAACGGCAGAGCTTTGTGCTCTGCCAGGGGAAGCTGCAGCCGGTACCGGAAGGGTTCTACATGATGGCTCCCGCCTCCTTCTGGCCCTTTGTCACCACCCCGATCTTTAGCTGGCGAGGCAAGCTACGCATGGCGCTGGACCTGGTCATCCCTCCCCGTCGCGACGGGGCTGACGAATCGCTGGAGCAGTTTGTCAAGAGACGCCTGGGAGAGGAGGCGTTTACACGCATGGCCCAGCCCATGGTAGCCGGCGTGTACACCGCCGATCCCCGTCACCTGAGCCTGAAAGCGACCATGCCCCAGTTCCTGGAGATGGAGCAGCAGTACGGCAGCCTGATTCGCGCCCTCCTGCACAGGAAGAAGGCGGCGCAACGCACGCCAACCGGGACCAGTGGTCCCCGCTATAGCCTCTTCCTGACCTTACAGACGGGGATGCAGACGCTGACCGATACGCTGGCAGCCCGTCTACCGGCCGGCACCATCCGATGTAAAGCCGAAGTGCAACAGGTGGAGCGACTTGCCCCGTCCCGGCAATGGCGTATCGTGTTGAGGAGAGGAGAAGAGATGAGGGCAGATGCCCTCTGCATCGCCCTGCCTGCCCTTCAGGCCGCCACCCTGGTGAAGACGATCGATCCTGAACTGGCCGATCTCCTGGCCGCCATCCCCTATGCCTCTTCTGCCACCCTCAACTTTGCCTTCCGCCGCCAGGAGGTGACTCATCCGCTCAACGGGATGGGCTTTGTGGTCCCGCTGGTGGAAGGACGCTCTCTCCTGGCCTGCTCCTTTAGCAGTGTCAAGTTTGCCGGCCGTGCCCCGGCAGATCATGTCCTGCTGCGAGCCTTTGTAGGAGGCGCCCTGCAGCCCCATCTCTTTGAGCAACCGGAATCCGCCCTGGTTGAACAGGTACTCCGCGATTTGCGTGAACTACTCGGGATCAGGGCTGAACCGATCCATGCCGTGGTGAGCCGGCATCTAAAAGCCATGCCCCAGTACCATGTCGGGCATCTTGAACGGGTCGAGCATATCACCGCTCGCCTTCGCTCCCTCCCCGGCCTGGCCCTGGTCGGGAATGCTTACCGTGGTATCGGGGTGCCCGACTGTATTCAGAGTGCGGAGCAAGGGGCAAGCCAGCTCCTCGACTACCTCACCGCCCGGTCCGCATAGTATCTCCCCTCCCTGACACCCTGTTACAGCCCTCCCCCTCCACTTTTCTTTCTTCGCATCCCATAAAGGCATTGACGGGGAAAAAAAGCCCGGTTTATAATGCCCCTGAGTGCTCTAAGGACCTGTGACTGGCCTCAGGAGATCTTTGCGTACCAGCACATGGCTGTCTGAAGGCCTTTACCGCCGAGCACGCCAAGCACGCTGGAGCAATAAATAAGGGAAAGACGAGAAAGGAGGGATACGGCAAAACATTTGTGCTCCATATCACAGAACCTGCAGGGTTCTGGGGATAGAGTATAGGCGGAAACCTTTTAGAGGAGGAGGAAAAGTGATGGGACAATCGAAAAGGCTGCTGTGGGGGGTATGCATTTTAGGGTTTTTGTTCTTCCTCGGCCTCGCCGGTTGTGGGAATCCGGAGAAAGGAAAGCCTCCTGGGGTCCAGGTGAAACTCACCAACCAGAAGGTAACACCGGCGACCACGGTGGCTCAAGAGGTGCTGGAAGGGGAAGATGGAGATGGAGGGGGAGATCCGGGAGAAGCAGAAGGAGAGGTGAGTGGAGAAGCGGATGACGGCACACCCACCTCCCCTATCGCCAACGCCATCTGCCGTTTCCTCGATACACGGGGGAGGCTCCGGGGACAAACCACGGCCGACGCCAAAGGTCGGTACAGCATGCGGGTAAAACTGGATGAAGATGGAAAAAATATCGTTGGCCATGTGGAGTGTCATCCACCTGACTTCCCCAACCTCATCATCTCTACCTTCATCAGCACCTTTCCCGATGTAGCCTCCAGGAGGGATGAACTCTTACAACTGATCGAAACCGGAGAGGACCCGGAACTGGCCCTGCTGGCCGATGTGGCCACCTCCCTGTACAACCTGGAAAAAGACAATGCCCTCGATGTCAACTTCTTTGATGCCCTGGCCGATCTGTTTGAAGATGGAGACCTGGATAGCTCTGCGCTGGAGCCTATCGCCTCGGACATGGAAAATGAGGTGGCCCAGGCTTCGGAAAGATGGGGAACAGGACTCTCCCTGGCCTTATCGAAATGGCTGCCAGCCCAGATCCAGCGCATCGAGTACGTGGAGTTCCCGGGAACGGCTAATGAGAATGTCCTCACATTGGCCCAGCGCCAGAGCGGCGAACTCCGGGCCATCGAAGGGGTAGAAATCAGCGATCTTACCGGACTGGTGCGGGTCGTCTTCAACGCCCCGGTGACCCTGGAGTCGCTGGAGCAAGGAAACTTTGCCCTCTCCATCACTGAAGAGGAGACCGGGATCACGGTGGCCCTGGGCAACATCGGAATGGAGTCGACTTTAGATACGTTTTTTGTCACCTCTGTTTCCGAGGATGGACTGACCCTGAACCTGCAGATACGCCCCCAGGATGAGACCCCCCAGGATCTGGCCCGGGATAATGAGACCGGGCTGGTAGGACAGGATGTATTCACCTATACGGTGGACTTAGATGTAGAAACAGGGGTACGAGACGCGGCCGGTCGAAGCCTGGATACGACGAGGAACGATGTGACCGTGCAGTTTACCACCGCCATCGGTGCGGCATGTAGCCAACAGCCCTCGACCGGTTGTCCTGTACCGGAATAGTGTAGTGAGGGAATCAAAGGGGAAACTCCTTGATTCCCTCCCCTGTAAGGAAGGCGAGGGAGAAAGGATGGGTGCCCGGAAAGGTTTTTCCCCAGTAGTGGCCTTACTAACCATTATCCTGCTGGGTCTGAGCCCGGCGATCAGCGCTGAAAAATCTTCCCCTGACTCCCCACGGCTGGTCATCGAAGCCGGGGGACATCGCTCCATCATCCGGGAGTTGCTCTTCACCGCAGACGGTCATGAGCTGGTCTCGGTGAGTGACGATAAGACCATACGCATCTGGGAAGTGGCCCCGGATGGACGCCATGCAGCCCTGGCACGGACCATTCGTGGACAGATTGGGGACGGCCGGGCCGGGATGCTCTATGCGGCTGCCCTCTCTCCCCTTGATGCCCAGGGAAAACAGCGCTGGCTGGCGGTGGGAGGCTTTCTGGCCGGTCCGGAACCGATGCGCTACGCCGTCCGCCTGCACGATTATGCCAGCGGAGAGATCGTTGCTCTTCTCCCCGGGCATACGAACGTCATCAATGCCCTGGCCTTTTCTCCTACCGGCCGCTGGCTCGCCTCGGCGAGCAAAGACCGGACCATACGGATCTGGGACCTCTCCTCTCTCCACGACAATCGCCTGACCAGACCTCCCCTGGTCCTCACCGGCCACACCGCTCCCATCTATGACCTGGCCTGGTCTTCCACCGGTGACCGCCTGGTCTCGGCCTCCTATGACAAAACGGTAGGTCTCTGGGATACGAAGG
>RFHZ01000514.1 GCA_003696125.1 Nitrospinota bacterium | reverse complement strand
GAACAAAATCGGTCTCTGGCGAAACCGCGATGCCGGCGCCGCTCTCCAGGCGACGCCGGCCAAAGGGGAGCGTGGTTCAAATCCGGTTACGCTCTCCGTATCCCCTTGTACAGGGTAGCATAGCATACAAAACGACTCGAGACCAGGGAAAATCGGTGTGATCGTAGGGAATACCGGTGGTGGCGAGAAGTAGACTGATGTTGTTTCTCCCCTGAGGGAGGGCTGGAACCTGATCACGAGCACAATAGATGATCTGGCGATCGGGATGGTCGGAGAAAATGCGCTGTTTTGCCCGTGTCTGGTCGTGGTTGGTCACGCACTCTACTGGTTAACGTACTTAACGGAAGCAGAGCCTCATCAGAGTGGTCCAGGCTAGCGCGATAGCGCGGTCAGGTAAAGCCGCTTGTTCGGCAAGGAAACTCCTATCTTGTCTCCATCTGCACCCGACCATCACCTCCTTATACCCCTTCCTCTGGAGACGCTGCAGAAAATCCTGAATAACGGTGAAGGGGTTGGTCGCAGGCCTCCACAACACGCTAATAGCCGAAATTCCCTCTGCATCCTTCTCAATAGTCGGATTGGTCACTTCAAACGTCTCTGCCAGGGGAGGAAAGGCGATGCGGATGCGCTGAGAGCGGACGTCTTTCCCGACGACCGCAACTGCTTTGATCACTGCGTAGAGCGAGGTCAACCGCTGCTGGCCATCTACGATGAGCAGGTAGGGGATTTTTTGCTTCGTATCCGCTCCAATCCTGCGGTGTTCGCCGGGATACCCGTTTTTCTAGAAAAGGAGATAGCCGAGGGGATAGCCCCGGTACATGGAATCGAACAGGTCTCGCACTTTACTCAGAGGCCAGACAAAGGGGCGCTGGGTGTCAGGGCAGCCGATCTTGCCCATATCGATGTCTTCACCGAGCTTCTTCAGTGTGTAATCGACTTTTTTGCAAAGCACATCTCCATGCTTCCCCCTCCTCCTGACACCCTGGCCCCCGAGAGGCGACTCCAAACCGCAAACGCTCGCTGGACTTCGCTGGGGTGGCCGTAATCTAAGCCAGTCGCTGAGTACCTGCCTGCAGTTCCCTCACCGTTGTGCTCCCCCAAACACCTCAGGATACTGCCGGATCTGTTCATCGAGGTCCTGATCGTAGCGGATGACGATGACCCGGTAGCCCTGGCCGCGGAGTTGGCGGCGGACCGCGGCATCACGCGCCCGCTGCTCGGGTTCATCGTGCACCGCCCCATCGCAGAAGACGCAGATGTTGTGGGCAGAGAAAAAGTCCGAGAGCCAGCTCACCTTAACCAAAAAAGCGTCCTTCTTCCAATCGTCGCCAGCCTTTCTTTG
>RFHZ01000513.1 GCA_003696125.1 Nitrospinota bacterium | reverse complement strand
TGCCTTTCCTCGTCCCGAGACGAGAAGGGGAGGCCAGTCTGAGAGAATGGGAGCAAAAGTCTGCTGCCGGTATCGAAGCAGGAGAGAGATCACGGCAGGCGGCACTGGCCAAGCTGGCCGAGCCGCTGCGTGACCTGGCTGAGCGGGTGGCCAGAGAGGGAAAAGACGGGAACCTCACTCTGGGGAAAATCCGGGTCCTGGACTACAAAGTGGATGTGATAATCTACCTGCGGGATACCTCGGCAGCCACAATGAAAGCTTTACAAGGGCTCGGTTTCATCCAGAGCGGTGAGAGTAAAGCCATCCGCCTGGTGATCGGTCGTATCGATGTGCGGAAGTTAGAGCAACTGGCCCGGCTTGAATCGGTCCTCCGGGTAAGCCCGCTTCTCGGTTGATACCCCAGAACGACGGTGATCCTCTAGGTGTGTTGCAGGACCTGCTGTAGCGTCTGGGCCAGCCGCTCCAGCGACAGGGGCTTGGGCAGCCATGCCTGCACTCCTGGCACCTGCCCTGCCTCTGCCTCATTCCCCAGGGGATAACCGGTCATCACCAGCAGGGGCAGGGTCGGGTTTTGCCGGTGTAAGACCTGGCACAACGCCTTTCCTCCCATGCCCGGCATGACCAGATCGGTCAATACCACGCGAATCTCCTCCTGGTGCCGGACATAGATGGCCAGCGCCTCTTCTCCATTCCGGGCAATCAGCACCCGATACCCCAGATACCGCAGCAGCGTCGAGGTCGCCTGCCGTACCATGCTCTCATCCTCTACCAGCAGCACCGTCTCTCCGTGTCCCCGGGGAAGCGCTGCCTGCTCTTCTCTCCTGGTCGCCTGCGGTTTCAGGGTCAGGGCAGGGAAATAGAGGGTTACCCTGGTCCCCTGTCCCACCGTGCTGGCGATATCGATCCATCCCTGATGCTGCTTCACCAGGCCGTACACCTGGGCCAGTCCCAAACCGGTTCCCTGCCCCGGAGGTTTGGTGGTGAAAAAGGGCTCAAACACGTGGGGGAGCACATCTGACGGAATCCCGCTGCCGGTATCGGCCACGGTCAGCACACACCATGTTCCTGCCGGCATTCCCGGCACCGGAGGAACCTCTCCTGTGGATAGGGTGAGGCGAGACAATTGTATCTGCAGCTCTCCCCCTTCGGGCATGGCATCCCGGGCATTCACCGCCAGGTTGGTCAAGATCTGTTGCAGATGCGTGGGATCGGCTTCCACCAGGTACTCCCCAGGGGTCCAGTTGAGTCGCAGGTGTATCGTCTCCGGCAGGGTGCGTTGCAGGAGTTTCACCTGCTCCTTGAGGAAAGGAAGCAGGTCTAAGGGGCGGCGCTCGGCAATGGAGTGCCGGCTAAAGTCGAGGATCTGCCGGATCAGGCGACTGGCCCGCTTCCCCTGCTGGGCAATCAGGGCGATCTTATCCTGCACCGTTGCGGGAAGGCTCGTGTCCTGGAGCAACAGGTCGCTAAAGCCGATGATTACGTTGAGGATGTTGTTAAAATCATGGGCGATTCCGGCTGCCAGCTGCCCTACTGTGGCCAGCCGGTCCTGTTCCAGGATCCGTTCCTGCCGTAACCGTTCCTGGGTCATCTCCCGGATCAGGAGTACCCAGCCTCCGGATACCGGACCCACCTCGATAGGCTGGGGAAAGATGGCAAAGTTCCGGTAGACAGGGGATTCGACCACCACCTCGTGGTAGCCCGGGTCAACAGGTGGGGGGATGAGGAGTTCTTCTATGGAGCGATCACCTAAGCGGGTGAGTCTCTCCTCATTATCCTGCGTTAAGGCCACCAGGTAGTCCTGAGCACGGGGGTTGGTCAGGATGATCCGGTACGCGGGATCGAGCAGGCAGACCCCATCGGGTAAGCGCTGTACCAGGGCTTCCAGGCGAGCAGAGAGGGTGTGTAGCGTGCGATTGGCCTCTTCTAAGGCGGCAGTGCGCTCGGCGACTCGTTGCTCCAGGCTTTGATAACGGGAGATATTCCGCAGTACCGGTGCCAGGTACCCGGCCGCCGTGCTCACCAGACGCTGCTCTGCAGGTATCTGGTCTCCTGGCCGGGTGCTGACCAGGCACAGGGTGCCGAAGAGCTGCTTTTCAATAGGAATCGGCACAGCGTAACGACGGGGAGTGTCCTCTTCCGGTACAGGAATCCCCTGCTCTGCCAGCCAGCGCCATACGTTGAGTCCCAGGGGCAGGCGGGAAACAGAGGGGAAGGCGAAGCCATGAGCTCCCACCAGGCGCAATTCTTGCTTGGCTTCGTCGGTGATGAAGAGGGCGGCTATGGCCGGTTCTACCTCCTCACTCAACCAGTGCATGAAGGCGGCTACCTCATGCTCCAGATCCAGTGTCGTACCGACGACCAGGCTGAGTCGATACAGCTTCTCTAGTTGGTGGCTTTCATACATCGGTCCCCCACCTCCTCCTTCGCTGCCTGTACCCGTCTCAAGAGGAGAACATCCCGCTGATCGGCTCCCCTACCCGAGGGCCTTCCTGCTCTGAGATGGTGTATTCCCGTACCGCTCTGCTATGGATGCTCCCCCGCGCCTTGAGGATGGTAAGGGCACGACGTACCTCAAAACCGGACGGCACATAGCGCATCAGGATGATGTTGTCGGCGATGTGCGAGATCCCCAGTCCGGTCATGGTCAAGGCGGTACTGAACATCTGGCTGATCTCATGCGTCAGCACGATCGTGATATTGCGGTCCTTGCACCACTGCACCAGGGAATAGATATAGTTGAAATAGCGGTCATGATCACGCGCTGTGCCAGCCTGAAAGTCGGTGATGCTATCGATCACCGCCCGCCGGGCACCTACCCGTTCCATGCTGGCGACGATTTTAAGGATGTGCTCGTCTACATCCAGCTCTACCGGGGAGGTGTAAAACATCTCCAGCCGCTGTTGGGCCTGCATCTCTTCCACCTCCCAGCCGAAGTTACGGGCGATCTGGCGCAACTGGTTGGGATCTTCCTGAAAGGAGATATAGACTCCTGCCTCTCCCTGCCTGACCCCATGGAGGAGGAAGTGAAGAGCGGTAACCGTCTTGCCTACCCCCGGGTCCCCGATCAGCAGGGTGCTCGTTCCCCGTAGCAGACCACCGTGCAACAGGGTATCCAGGCCGCTGACACCGGTAGGTACCCGCTCCTGGCTGACCACGTAATCCTCTGGAACAGCGGGAGTGACGAAGCGAGGGAAGAGAACCAGGCCCTCAGGGGTGATGCGAAAGGAGTGCTCACCGGCATGATAACCACTGCCCCGCAGCTTGCGTACCCGCAGGGTGCGGTAGTCACGCAGGCCACGAGGCTGGTTGGCCAGCTCGATGATGCCATCTACTATGGCTGTTTCCGGCACCTGAGCAATCTCATCGGTTGCGTATTCTCCTACCAGTAACGTGGTACACGATAGAGTGGCCAGCCTGGCCGCAAGCTGGTACAGTGCCCGGCGCAATCCGGCCGGAGATTCGGCCACATCATGGATGGCTTTGAAACTATCCACGATCAACAGGGTGGGTTGATGCTGCAAGGCCAGCTCCGCTATATGGTCTAAGGCTCTCTCCCCATTCCCCTCTAACAGTAAAGGGCCGATGTCCTCGTAAATGACGGCTCTCCCTACCTTGGTCAGATCAAAGAAGGAGAAACCCTGGGTAAAGCGAATGACACGGGCCATCGGTTCAGAGACGGTCGTGACCAGGAGCGCCTTGCTCTCCGGGGTCGCGTTACCATAGGCGATCTGGTGCGCCAGGATGGTCTTGCCACTACCCGGAACACCACTGATAAGGAGCGTGCTGTTGCGGGGAAGCCCGCCGTACAGGATGCGGTCAAGATTAGGCACATGTGTCGGAATGCGGTCCATCACTCTTCCCTCTCTGTCCTTCGATCAAAGACACCACATAGCTTTATAAAGCCACTCTGAGGAGTATCTGAGTTAAATCGTTCCTACAACGATTCCCTGTGCAGCAAGCGACAGATGGTCTCCAGCAAGGCGTCCTTGCGCAGGGGTTTCAACAGGAACCCGTCGGCGCCGACCTGAGCTGCCCGCTCCTCGGCCAGCAACAGGGTGAAAAAAAGGATCGGGATATGACATGTAGCCGGATCGTTCTTGAGCTGCTGGCAGACTTGGAACCCGTCCATGGTCGGGAGCAGGGCCTCTAAGATAACCAGGGCAGGCAGGTGGGCCCGGGTCTGGGCGACGGCGGCTGCTCCATCTTCGACCAGTACCAGGACAAAATGTTCTTCCAGCATTCGGGTTAGAGCATCCCGCATGAACGGATCCCGGTCGGCGATCAGGATGACAGGACGCTCCTCTCTGCTCATTTTCCTTGACTCCTCTACCTGTTTCTCTCCGTTCTCCCCCTGGAGAGCCATCCTTTAGGGGGGAGTGTCCAAGGCCTCACGCACCTTGCGCACCAGCGTATCCGGTGTAAACGGTTTCTGGAGGAAAGGCGTTCCAGGTTTTAACACCCCACGCTGCGCCACCACGTTGTCCGTGTACCCGGACATATACAGCACCCGCACCCCCGGATACCGGGCCTGCACCCGCTCCACCAGCTCACGCCCCGACATCTGCGGCAGCACCACATCGGTCAGCACCAGGTGCAAGGGCCCCCTATGCCCGGCACACCGCTGCAAGGCCTCCTCCCCACTGCCCGCCGTCAGCACCGTATACCCGGCCCGCTGCAGCACCTGCCGGATCAACCGCCGCACCCCCTCCTCATCCTCC
>RFHZ01000512.1 GCA_003696125.1 Nitrospinota bacterium | reverse complement strand
GTGTTATTCACACCAGTCGGGGAGATGACACGACGGATGCTATGGCAAAGGTGGATATCCTGGTAAGGAAGGCCCGGGCGCATGGCATTGTCACCCTGGGTATCGGCGATGGAGGAAACGAGATCGGGATGGGTACCATCCAGGGGGCTCTCCGTGCATGGCTCCCTTGGGGAACAAAGTGCCGTTGCCCATGTGGCCAGGGTATCATCCCCTGCACCCCGACCGATGTCCTGGTAGCATCGACCGTGTCGAATTGGGGAGCTTATGGAACCGCTGCTCTTATTGCCGTACTGGAAGAGAGAGCAGATATCCTTCATTCTCCAGAGATGGAGGAGCAGGTGCTAAAAGCCTGTGCTAATGCTGGTCTTATTGATGGAGGGAGTGGCTATGTAAGTGGAGGTGCCGATGCATTACCTTCTGCTGTCCACAGGGCAATGATCACCCTTTTGGGTGAGCTCGTGCACAAGGGTATTGCTGCTCTCAAGCAACTCCAGGCCTAAGAGGGTAGAATGGAAACGTTGCGAATTATAGGTGAGCTGCTTATCAACGGCCTCCTGCTAGGAGGGGTCTATGCCGTAATGGCTACCGGGCTCTCTTTGATTTTTGGGGTCATGCGCATTCTGCAAATTGCTCATACGGCTTTGATCATTCTAGGCTGTTATTTTTCTTATGCCTTGGCTACCCACTTCTCTCTTGATCCGTTCCTCTCTATATTGCTGACTTTCCCGGCCCTCTTCCTTTTAAGCATGCTTCTCTACCGTTGTCTGGTTGCTCCTCTGGAGAATGCTCCCCCTGTCTCTAGTCTTCTGGCGTTTTTTGGTGTTATTCTCATGGTAGAGAACAGCATAGGCATAATCTGGAGTACCAACTACACCGCAATCTATTCCCGCTATCAAGGAAAAAGTCTCGCATTAGGTGCGTTGATCCTCTCTCTTCCCCAGCTTCTGGCTTTCTGTGTTGCTGTAGTAATCCTGACCGCTTTGTTTCTCTTTTTAAAACGGACAGAAGTGGGGCGAGCCATCCGGGCGGTAAGCCAAGATAGGGAAACGGCCCGAATACTCGGAGTAGATGTGGACCGGATCTTCCTTATCGTCTTCGGTCTGGCGGGCGGTCTTGCCGCGGTGGGAGGCGCATTAATGGGGATCATTTACTCTTTTTACCCGGCCTTGCACTGGCAATGGCTAGGGGTGGTATTTAGCGTGGTGATACTCGGTGGCTTGGGGAAAGTTCAGGGGACGGTACTGGCGGCGGGAATTATCGGCATTACGGAGTCGTTCACTTCCTACTACCTTGGCTCCCAGTGGGCTCCGATGGCTGCCTTTGCCATCCTGATTCTTACCCTCCCCCTTCGACCGCACGGATTGCTGGGAACGCCAGGAGGACGGCTATGAATCGCTGGCGACATTGTCCTGCATGGCTTATAGTGACAGGCGGTGTGCTCTTGATGTATCTACTGCCCCTTTGGATACGGGATCGCTACACCTTACACGTTCTGATTTTGATCTTCGTCTATATTACCCTGGTGGAATCGTGGAATCTCCCAGGGGGATATGCCGGATATGTCTCTTTTGGACATGTCCTCTTTTGGGGCCTAGGGGAGTATACGACAGCTTTTCTCGTGGTCTTCTGGCAGGTACCTGCACTCATTACTTATCTGGTGGGAGGGGTCGTCAGCAGTCTTGTTGCCCTCATTTTTGGTTATATCTCCTTGCGGCTGAAAGGGGCCTACTTTGCAATTGCAACGTTAGCCTTGGCCAGCATCGGCCGGTATCTCTTCTTGAACCTGGAAGCTTTGGGGGGAGCAGAAGGGATGCTGCTGCCACTCAGTTCTTGGGGGGTGGCATTCGAGAAGATCCCTTATTACTATGGAGCCCTGACCGTGGCCTGTCTGACCGTTCTGACAGTGTTTTTGATCGCACAAAGTCGTTTTGGGCTGGGACTAAAAGCTATTCGCGAGAATGAGGAAAAGGCAGAGGCCGTAGGGATAGATACCACCAAGCACAAAGTCCTCGCCTTTACAATCAGTGCGTTTTATCCAGGAATAATAGGAGGACTGTACGCCTCCTATTTGGAATATGTCAATCCTGATTCCTCCTTCAGTATTCTGTACAGTGCTAACATCCTTTTGATGGCGATCTTTGGTGGTTTGGGAACGGTCATGGGACCTGTGGTGGGGGCGACAATCATTGTTGTTGCCTCCGAAATGCTGACCCTCTTTGTTGCACATCAGGTACGTTTGGTACTCTACGGTCTATTGCTCGTCCTTTTTGCCCTCTATCTTCCTGAAGGAGTCCTTTCCCTTCCCAAAAAAGGGGGGCACCGACGGCCTTCGCTGCTCTTGTGGGCCTTAAAATGGTGAAGGGGGCAAGCCAGCATGAGCATAAGTATACAAAACGTGACAAAATATTTTGGAGGGATATGCGCAGTAGACGGGGTAAGTTTCCAGATGCCTCCAGGTTCTATCACCGGCCTTATTGGCCCTAATGGTTCTGGGAAGACCACCCTCTTCAACCTTATCACCGGCTTTTATCCCCCAGATGCTGGTAGCATCTGGTACGCCGGGCACCGTCTCAATGGTCTCAAGCCACATCAAATCGTTGAACAGGGAGTCATTCGGACTTTCCAGATCACGCGCATCTTTCCCCAGATGACCGTGCTGGAGAACATGTTGGTACCCACT
>RFHZ01000511.1 GCA_003696125.1 Nitrospinota bacterium | reverse complement strand
GCCCAAGGGTCTCTGGGTCGAGGGCAACAGGCTATGGGTGACCGACATCGACGTGGTCTGGATTTTTGATCTGAAGACCCGCCGGGGGAAGAAGGTAGCCCTGCCGGGAGTAAAGTTTGCGAATGACCTGACGGTCATAGCGAACAGCCTTTACGTCAGCGATAACAGAGGGGATCAGCTCTATCGACTGGAGCCAGCAGACTTCCTGGACCAGAAGGAAGGGCCCACGGTCACCCTGGTTTTCTCGGGTAAATCCGTCAATCCCAACGGACTCTATCCGGCCCGGGACGGTTCACTTCTGATGGTCGGCTTCCTGTCTGCCAAGCAGGCGCGTGGCATCTATGCCCTGGGTCCCGGGGGAGAGATCAAGGCCCTGTCCAAGGACCTGGGTCGATTGGACGGTGTATGGCAACTGGACGACGGGACCCTCCTGGTAACAGACTGGAATAGGGGATCGCTATTCAGGTGGAGCACCAGGGGCGGGATGGAGTCCCTGGTATCGGGGTTCAAAGGGCCAGCCGATTTCTGCGTCGTTCCTGAAACCGGGGGGCTGCTGGTAGTCGTGCCTGATCTGGTCAAGAGCGAGCTACGCCTGGTACATCTCTCTTACTAGCCCCTCCCTTATCTGGTCTGGGGAGCACGGTGTGCTGAATCCGGCGCGTAGGGGCGCAGCGCGCTGCGTCCCTACCAGACACCTGTGGCCTTTGCCCCTTTGCTCACCCCTCCTGCAGGTAGCGCTCGATGCGCTGCAGCCCCTCGGCGATGTTTTCCAGGGAATTGGCGTAGGAGAAACGGAGATACCCCTCCCCATTCGCGCCGAAGTCGATTCCAGGGGCGACCGCTACTTTAGCCTTTTCCAGGATACGGAAGGCCAGGCGATAGGAATCCGCATCAAAGCGCTTGGCATTGGCAAACACGTAGAAGGCACCGGTCGGGTCGGTGCTGATCCCAAACCCGATCTCCTTGAGTCTCGCCACCATAAACTGCCGTCGCCGGTTGTATTCGTCGATCATCCGCTTCGTATCCGGTCCAGCCTCCCGCAATGCCGTGATGGCAGCACGTTGCACAAAGGCGGCTGCGGAAATGAAGAAGTTCTGCTGGATCTTCTGCATGGGCCGCACAAACTCAGGGGGTGCGATCACGTACCCCAAACGCCAGCCGGTCATGGCAAAGAGTTTAGAGAAGCCGTTCAGCACAAAGGCACGATCGGTGAACTCCAGGATGGTATGTTCCTTCCCCTCGTAGACCAGTCCATGATAGATCTCATCAGCGATGATATAAGGAGAAAGGGTGGCGAGTTGCTGCATGATCTCGGGAGAGAGGAGGGTTCCGGTCGGATTGGCCGGAGAATTGATCATGATCCCTTTGGTCTGGCGGGTGATCCGCTCTTGCACCGCCTCCACCCGGTACTGGAACCCTTCCTCTTCTAAGACCTTGACCATGAGAGGTACCCCTTCCAGCAGGGTGATGAAGTTCGGATAGCAGGCGTAGTGGGGATCGGTGAGGATGATGTTATCCCCAGGATCGAGCAGGGCGGCACAGATCAGGAAAAGGGCTGGTGAGGTTCCCGAGGTGACCAGGATCTGGTCAGGAGAGACGGTGACACCATATTTATTCAGGTAGTACTCCGCAATGGCCTCCCGCAGCTCCAAAATCCCCAGGCTGTGGG
>RFHZ01000510.1 GCA_003696125.1 Nitrospinota bacterium | reverse complement strand
GGTACACAGTGGTCAATAAGGCCATCTCCGCCTTCAAGACGCAGACCGGGAAGCTCAACCTGATGAAGACCCCCTGGGAGATCTGGGCCGACTTCTATGAGTTCATGACCCCTAAGGAGAACGAACTCTGGATTTCCAATGGACGGATCAACGAGATCTGGCAGTCGGGATTCGATGATGCGGAACGGCGTCCCTACATCATCCAGCGCTGGCCCTTTAACTTCCTGGAGATCCACCCGGAGGACGCCAGGGCGCGGGGCATAGAAACCGGGGATCTGGTCAGCGTGGAATCCCAACGGGTCCCGGTGCAAAAGGATTTCAACATGGGGGTGAAGAGTGACGACATGTGGTTCAGCGGGTTGATGAAACGGGGGCATATCAAGCTGGCCAGCGGGCAGTTCACCGCGGTGGCGATCGTAACCCCGGCCGTCAAGCGTGGTGTCGTCTATACCAACCACCTGGATAAGCGGCAGCCCTTTAACTCCCTCTCTCCCCGGGTACCCGATCCCCTGACCATGAACTACCGGTACAAGATCGCGGTAGGCAAGGTGAAGAAGATCGGCGAATCCCCGTACAAGCGGGATCTGAGCCAGATGTCCTTCAAGCGGAGAGATATCGGGGGACGACCGATTTAGACTGGACCTGCAAACCCTGGCCAGGGAGTCGCTACCGGGCAGGTAGAGAGCCTCCCTGGCCAGGAAAAAAAGAGATTAGGCGATGAAGGCTGGCAGCGAGATGCGTGAAGCGGTTGTCCGTACCTTGCTCTCCCTTCTCCACCGTGACAACGAGCTGAGCCGGTGTTGTGCGGCCAGAGCCCTGGGAGAGATGAAAGCCCAGGAGGCCGTCCCTGCCCTCATCACCCGGTTGCAGACCGATCCGGATCCTGACGTGCGCATGGAAGCAGCAGCGGCACTGGGCAAGCTCGGCTCAGCAGAGAGCCTGGGGGCCCTGATCGACGCTCTCCACTCCGATCCGGATGGGGATGTCAGAATCCAGTGCTGCCTGGCGCTGAAGCACAGCAAATCCCCGCGTGTCCTGGAAACGCTCCTCCCTCTTCTCTACGGAGAGGCCACGGCAGGCATGAACGAGTGGGGCGATGATGAGGACATGGAGTTCAGTGCCGCCTGGGAGTTGCAAGAACAGGCTCTGGAAGCCCTAGAGGATAGTGGTGATGCCCGGGCTGCCCGGGCTGTCATCACCCTGCTGGAGAGCGACGACTATCCCGACCTGCAAGAGCGGGGATTCCGCCTGCTGGCCAGACAGGGCGGGAAAGAAGGAACAGCCTTCCTTCTCCGCCAGCTTCAGGAGGGGGAGCGCCTGACCAGGCGACGGGCAGCCCAGGCGCTGGCCTGGATAAAAGCCCCGGAAGCACGGCAGGCCCTGCTCCGGGCCCTCCAGGACCCCGACCCTGCGGTGCGGATCGCCGCAGCCCGGTCGTTAGGAGAACAGGCAGATGACCAGGTTCTTGTCCCTCTCCTCCGGCTCCTCCAGGACCCGGAGGCAGAAGTCAGGCGGGAGGTGGCCGCCGTAGTTGCCCGGTGGGAGCATCCGGTGGTACTCAACGCCCTCCTCTCCCTCTTACACGATACACACCCCTCGGTGCGCCAGCAAGGGGTCTTTTGGCTGGGAGAACGGGGAGAGGCAGGGGCAGTAGAGCCGCTTCTGCGCCTGCTGGAACAGCAGTCAGAGGACACCTTGCTCTGCAGCGAGGCGATAAAAGCGCTGGGAAAGATCAGGGCTCCAGCCGCCGTTATCCCCCTCTGTCGCATCCTGCAGGACCGGGAAAGGGATGCGGAGATCCGGATGCAGGCGGCCCTGGCCCTGGGAGATCTGGTTAAAACAGACATGGCCGTGGCAGAGAGGGAAGAGGAACAGGTGGAAGAAGGCCCCTCTCCCCTCGATCCGCTCGAGGTGCTGGTCGAAGCGGTGGCCGATACCGAGGTCAATGTCTGCTTTGCTGCCCTCCTCTCCCTGACCCGCATCGGTGGAGCCAGGGCCTCTGAGACTTTCGTGAAAGCGATACGGGGAGAGATCCCTGCTGCCAGCCCTCCCTCGACCATGCCGCAAACCTCGGAACCAGCCCCTGCCGATGCAGGGACCGAGTCCCAGGACACGCTACCCGGGGAAGACCCGCAGAGCTCAACACTGGCCGCCATTGAAGCCCGCTATCAGGCAGAAATGTCGGCTGCATCCCCTCCTCCCCCAGATCATGCCCTGCTCGAGCAGCAGAGACGCGTGCAACGGCATGCAGCCCGGCTGGCCCGGGAGTTAGGAGACCCGGCCGTGCTGGAATCCCTCCGCCAGGCGGCAGCGATCGACGATCCGGAACTACAGCGAGAAGCATTGCTCTCCCTGGCCACACTCGATGACCCGCAGATCAGGGAGGTGGCTTTACCGAAGCTCCACGCCCCCCACCGCGAGGTGCGGATAGCGGCGCTAGATGCCCTGGAGAGGTACCAGGCCCCTGAGGCGGTAGATGCCCTGATCACCCTCCTGGATCGAGAAGAGGACCCGCTCGTCATCCAGCGAGCCGTTGAGGTGCTGGGAACATGGGGAGATGCCCGGGCAGGAGAAGCCATTCTGCCACGACTCAACCATGAATCCCGTCCGGTACGGTGTGCGGCTCTTGAGGCTCTGGCCGCTCTCAACAGCAGTGAAGCGATTCCCCACCTCAGGCCGCTCCTCTTTGCCCAAGGAGGGGATCTCCGCAAAGAGGTGGCCTCTGCCCTGAAAAAGCTGGGGGATACGGAACTCACCCCTTTCCTCTTGCGTATCCTCCAGGATCCGGCAGAAGAGGAAAAGCACTGGATGGCCATCGAGGCACTGGCAGAGCTTTTCCGGGTCTAGCATCGATCCTCTTCTTCTCCTCTGGGATGTCTCAACCTTACCAAGCCCCCTGGGACAGACGGTCCCCTGAGAGAGGTCTCCTACCAACCCTCGGATTAACACCACTTCTCCTGGCCAGACTTGCTTTTTAGACTGGCTTCCCGTAAAATAGACAGCGATATTGCG
>RFHZ01000509.1 GCA_003696125.1 Nitrospinota bacterium | reverse complement strand
GGACGAAACCTTGCCTAGAGGTTCAGAGTTCCAGGCTTGCCGTCGTTACCCTTGAGGAGGATAGGCCGCTTCGGTGGTGGCGATCGCCTCAACCAGAATTCCGACCAGCTCGTCGATCTCTTCCCGGCTAATGATATAGGGGGGAGTCAGGAGAATGTGATCCCCCTGTAACCCGTCCGCCGTACCGGTACCCGGGTAGACGATGGCTCCCCGGTCGGCCGCCTCTGCGGTGACGCGAGCACTAAACCTGGCCTCTGGCGGATAAGGGTCTTTGGTCTCCCGGTTTCGGACGAACTCGATACCGACCATCAACCCTCTTCCCCGCACTTCACCCACGCTGGGAGCATCGGCAAGCCGTTCTCGCAGGCTGGCCAGCAGATATGCTCCCTGCACCGCCGCCTTTTCTACCAGCTTATGCTGCTGGATGTACTGGAGCACGGCCATGCCCACGGCACAGGAGAGGGGATTGCCCGAATAGGTATGTCCCCCCACGAAGTTTGTCCGATTCTGGAGGAAAGGTTCCAGGACCTTTTCCGAGGCGATGACCGCCCCCAGGGGGGTGTACCCACCACTCATCCCCTTGGCCACCGTGATGATATCGGGGATGACGTTCCAATGCTCAAGACAGAAGTACTTCCCGGTCCGACCAAATCCGGTCTGTACCTCATCGGCGATCAGGAGGACCCCATACCGATCACAGATCTCGCGGATGACCGCAAAGTACCCATCTGGAGGGACCGTGGCTCCGGTGGTGGCTCCCACGATCGGCTCAGCCATAAAGGCGGCAATACTCTCCGGTCCTTCCTGGCGAATGACGGCTTCCAGGATGTGGGCACACTCGAGGTTACACCGGGGGCACTCTTTGCCAAACCAGCAGCGGTAGGGATTGGCCGGAGGGATGTGCGGGAAATCCTTGAGCATGGGGAGATACTTGCTGCGCCGGTAGGTGTGTCCCGAGGCGGCCAGCGCCCCCAGGGTGTTGCCATGAAAGCTCTGCCAGCGGGAGATGATCTTATAGCGGGAGCCTTCACCTCGTTCCAGATGGTACTGCCGGGCCAGCTTGATCGCATTTTCCGTGGCCTCTGACCCGCCGGAGACAAACCAGACCTTGTTCAGCCCGGGAGGGGTTATGGCGGCGACCGCCTCGGCAAACTGCTGTACCGGTTCGCTCAGGAAGTAGTGCATCGGCACAAAGGTGATCTTCTGCGCCTGGGCCACCATGGCCTCGATTACCTCGGGCACCCCATGGCCGATGGGAACCGAGGCGTTGGATCCCCCGGAAGCATCGAGGTACCTCTTCCCCTGCTGATCGTAAATATAGACCCCCTCTCCCCGGGTGATGACCGGATAGTCCCGGTAGAGATCACGGGCAAAGATAGCGGAACGCTGCATCTCTTCTCCTCCATTTCTCTCTTCATCACTGTGTCTCGTAGTGGCCTTCACTCTGCCACGTGGGGCCGACGTTGTCAAGCTTGAGACAGGCACGTGCTCTGGTTCTTCGCAACCACCGATCGAGGGTGAGAGCGGTTTTCACCACGACTCTAGAGGAGATTACTTGGCTCTGCAGTCGCGAATACATTCGCTCCTACAGGCAGAAGGTGATCCCACACTACGACAGAATCATCAAGAACGAGTATCAGTCGCCGTTACTAGCGTGACAAGGTTAAATTCACCACAGAGTTCATAGAGAACGCGGAGAGGAACAGCGTTTGTGAAATTCATCCCAGAGATATCCTCTGCGACCTCAGCGTTCTCTGCGGTAAAAGCAAATGTAACATTATCAAGCGGAGAAGAAAAAAGGAGTTGACATTTCCTCCGCCCCCTGCTAGAAGGGGAGTCAACAAACGAGGCGAGCGTGATCTATCGGTGGTATGAGTGAGAGGAGGAAGGATGCATCCCCAGATAGAAAAGTATCACAAGAAGTTAGAGGAGATACGGGATCTCACCTTTCAGCGGATCGAAGGCCTGAACGATGCGCAGATCAACTGGGCTCCCAAGCAGGGGTATAATTCGATCGGGGTGATCATCAAGCACATGCTCGGGGCAGAGAAGTTCTGGATCGGAGAGAAGATCGGGGGCACACCGGTGCATCGGGACCGGGATGATGAGTTTCGGGGACCGATCAGTCTGGATAATCTCCGGTAACGGCGGGACGAGGTGAGCCGGATGACCACCCAGGCACTGGTGAAGGT
>RFHZ01000508.1 GCA_003696125.1 Nitrospinota bacterium | reverse complement strand
CGCGCCGGCAGTGCGGCACTCGACCTCTGCTACGTGGCGGCAGGTCGCCTGGACGGGTTCTGGGAGAGGGGACTCAGTCCCTGGGATACGGCGGCAGCCAGCCTGTTGATCGAGGAGGCGGGGGGACGGATCACCGACTTTCAGGGTGGGCCTTTCCGGATCAGGCAGGAGGAGATCCTGGCCTCCAATGGACACATCCATGACGAGATGATACGCATCCTTGCCGAGGAAGAACACCCCTGAGTCGAGACCGGACGATAAGGAAGCTGCCCGCACCCTCTTGAGCACTAGAGCTGCGCTATGCCACCTCTACCGAGAGAAAGACCTCGGCAAAGGCGCCTCGCGTTTCTGAAGCCTGTGGATCGGCAAACACGGCGTGCCAGCGATTCAACCCGAGTACCCCTTCCCCATAGGGGAGAGAAGCGATCTGGCTCTTATGCGCGGCAATGGCCTGGAGTTTTTTTCCTACCTGGGCATCGATATACTCGATGCGATCCCAGAAGGGGAAGGTTGCCCAGACCTCATAGGCCCAGATCCTGCCGATCGTGTGGAGCCGGGAAGCCTGCAGGCATTCTCTGGTCAGGCGGCCGGCGATCTGGTGGGTGGGATGCCGGTCGAGGCGTTCGTGTACCGTATAGATCTCTACGGGTTGAAGACGAAGCAGGAGAGCGGTCAGTTGTTCCTGGGCTGCCCGGTACTGCTGCTCGCTCCGCAACCCGGGAAGCCCCAGAAAGATGACCTCTTGCACGCCTAAGATCGTGGCCGCCTGCTGCGCCTCCTCTTTCCTGCGCAGGACCATCTCCTCTTCGCTCCAGGCAAAGGGGTTGGGACTGCGTCTCCCGTCGGTCAAGACCACAGAAGTGACTACCTTCCCGGCTTCTACCAGTTTGGCCACGGTGCCTCCCATCCCGATCTCCATGTCATCCGGATGGGGACTGATCACCAGAAGCGGTTTTTCCATCTGTATCCATCCCTTCCTCTGACCATGCGTTACCAGAAGAACTTTTCATTGTCGAGCCCGCAGAGACCACCGGGATGCATAAGCCCAAAAAACCCGGTGTCCTCGGCGGTGTAGAGGTGTAGACAGCGCCGAGTTCTAGCGACAGAAAAGTGTTCAATAGGCATAGCTACTCGGGAAAGAGAGTTAAAACGATTGTACCAGGACTAGAAGAAAGATTCTATACCGGAAGGACAGGAAGGGGAGAGAAAAAAGAGGGGCTCCGCTCCTTTGCAGGATTCGGGAGGGGGGAATCCAGGGAGCAGAGCCCACAAAATCAGGCTTAGGGGTCAGGCCGCCGGTTTCTGCAGGCGGTACGTTATCCCCTCTTCATACTCGGTCGGTTGCTCTGCGGTGCGGTAGTCACGGCTGCTTATATCCTCTCTCAACCAGCCATTCTGGTAGGCGAGCAGAGCGAGGGAAGCGGTCAGGGTCCCGACTACCAGCACCGCCAGGGGGAAGAAGATGAGCATCACTACTCCCACGGCAAAGCCGAGTATGGAGACGATCCGTCTCCACTGTGTCATGTTGAGACCTCCTTTCTCTCTCGGTCTTAAGCATAAGAAGATTCCGTTTATATATACATTCCACACACGGCTACTACACATGAAAGCCCGCACGACGTAGCAGCGATCATCCCTGGACACACAGACGGCGTACGCAGGTTACGCCACGTCTCAACGACTGGGGAGCACTGCTCCTGGGCGGGATGATCGAAGTGTGGAGAGAAACAGTCAATGACCGGGGCCCGACGTATAATACCTGCTCAGATCATTGATGTATCTGACTCGAGATCACATCTACTAAAAGAATAGCATAAAAACTGCGGGGGGACAACCCCAGCCGGGGGGAATTTCCACTTGGTGAACCATCTCTTGACAGGTCTCCCCAAATAGGCTACTATTTCCTTAGATTGCTGCATCACTTTTCCGTGCATCAGAGAGGGGATACGATGCTCTCGAAGGTCCTCACCAGTGCCGTTCTCGGCATCGAAGCGTATCTGGTTGAGGTCGAGGTCGATATCGGTCCTGGTCTGCCGAGTTTCTCCACGGTTGGTCTTCCTGATGCCTCGATTCGGGAGAGTCGGGAACGGGTCAAGGCGGCCATTATCAATACCGGTTTTGCTTTTCCGGTACGTCGCATCACGGTGAACCTGGCTCCAGCCAATATGAAAAAGGAAGGGTCTGCCTTTGACCTCCCTATCGCTGTGGCTATTTTGCGGGCAACCGGCCTGGTGGCGGAAGAGCGGTTACCCAGGTACCTTATCCTGGGCGAGCTCTCCCTGGATGGCCGGATCAAACCGGTTCGTGGTGCCCTTCCCGTGGCCATGGCTGCGCGCCAGGCCGGGCTGGAAGGGGTCATCCTGCCGGAGGAAAACGCTTTAGAGGGAGCTGTGGTTCGTGACCTTGCCGTGTACCCGGCTACCACCCTTCCCCAGGTGGTCGAGTTTCTCAATGGAAAGGCGACGATGCAACCGGTGCAGATCGATGAGCGAGATATCTGGAAGCAGCGCTCCTCTCTGCTCGATTTTGCCGAAATCAAAGGACAGCAGCATGCCAAGCGAGCCCTGGAGGTG
>RFHZ01000507.1 GCA_003696125.1 Nitrospinota bacterium | reverse complement strand
TGTACACCCACATCGCCGGCATCGATATCATCCGGGGAGAGGATGGCCGGTACCTGGTCCTCGAGGATAACCTCCGCACCCCGAGCGGGGTCTCTTACATGCTGGCGAATCGAACCGTCATGACCCGCACCTTGCCTCGTCTGTTTCAAGGACAGCAGGTGCGTCCCATTGGACACTACACCACCGCCCTTCTGGAAACACTCCGAAGCTTGAGTCCACGCGATGTGGCCGAGCCGACCATTGTCGTGCTCACCCCAGGACCGTACAACAGTGCCTACTTCGAGCATGCCTTTCTGGCCCAACAGATGGGGGTTGAACTGGTGGAAGGCCGGGATCTGTACGTGGATGAAGGGCGAGTCTGGATGCGCACCACCCAGGGACGACAGCAGGTGGACGTCATCTATCGCCGCATCGATGATGACTTCCTCGACCCAGAGGCCTTTCGCCCCGACTCGCTCTTAGGAGTCAGAGGACTGGTTCAGGTCTACCGGTCAGGACGGGTAGCCCTGGCCAATGCCATCGGTAACGGCGTGGCGGATAACAAGGCGATCTATGCCTATGTACCGGCCATGATCAAATACTACCTCAACCAGGACCCGATCCTCCCCAACGTCCCGACCTTCCTGGGAGCAGACAGGGAAGGGCTGGCCTATATGCTGGATAATGCGCAAGACCTGGTTATCAAGACGATCGACCAGGCCGGCGGATACGGAATGCTGGTTGGCCCAGAGGCTTCTGCTACCCAACGGGAGGCCTACCTGAGCCAGGTGCGTGCCCAGCCGGACAACTACATCGCTCAACCTCTGATTCGTCTTTCCCGTCATCCTGCCTATTTCGCGGATACCGGCCGCTTTGAACCGTGTCATATCGACCTTCGTCCCTACGTGCTGGTCGGGGAGAGGATCACGATTGTGCCAGGCGGTCTGACCCGGGTCGCCCTCAAGCGGGGCTCGGTGGTGGTCAATTCGTCGCAAGGTGGGGGATCCAAAGATACCTGGGTCCTGGAAGAGGCGGAGGAGAGATAGATGCTCAGCCGGATCGCCGAAAACCTGTACTGGATCGGGCGATATGTCGAGCGGGCAGAGAACACCGCCCGTCTTCTGGATGTCAACTACCATGCTCTTGTCGAGGCTCCCATCGTGGTAGGGGCGCGGGGGCTGGTGACCGAACAGTGGGCGCCGCTACTCAGCATCACCGGGGATGAGCAGGCTTTCCGGGCCCATTACGAGCGGGCCGATAACCGGACCGTGCCGGAGTGGCTCGCCTTCCATCCAGGGAACCCTGCCAGCATTCGCTCAAGTTTGAGTCGGGCCCGGGAAAATGCCCGTACCCTCCGTGACCGGATCAGTCTCGAGATGTGGGAGGCTCTCAATCGCGCCTATCTACAGTTGTGCTTTGATACCGATCAGATCCTGGAACAGGATAGGCTGCACGAATACTGTGTGGCGGTGCGAGAGACGAGTCACCTCTTCTTTGGCATCGCTCATGCCACCCTGCTCCGAGATCTGGGCTGGTACTTTCTGGAAGCCGGCCAGTACCTGGAACGTGCCGACAACCTGCTCCGGCTTTTGCAGATCCGTTACCGTCGTCGCATCGAGCATGAGCCGACCGCGCAAGGATTAGAGAACCACCGGGGCATGGCACTGCTCAAGTCGGTCAGTGCTTATGAAGCCTTCCGCAAGAAGTACCATACCGCCCTTGAACCGCGTCGCATCGCCGCCTTTCTCCTCCTGGACGAGCACTTTCCCCGGAGCATGCGGTACAGCGTAGCCGAACTCCATCGCACCCTTCGCTCCATCGCCCGGCTCAACCCCGGTACCTCCCTCCAGCCGGTGCGGGAAGCCGGATGGCTCTCGGCACAGCTCGAGTATATGACAGATGTGGGACAGATCATCGAACAAGAGGCTCCAGGCATCGCCGAGCTGCTCAAGAGCCTTGCCCATATCTCTGATGTGATCAGTGCCACCTATTTCGCATATGCATGACCCCCTTGCGAGCTTCAGCGGTGGAGAAGCCGATCGATTGTGATCCCTGGGTTGACAACGCTAGAGAAGAGGGAACGCATGTATCTTGAGGTCATCCACATCACCGAATATCGCTATCCTCAACCGGCCTGGGACTCCTTCAACGAGTTGCGCCTCTTCCCGGTCGAGGATCATCGCCAAAGCCTCCTCGACTTCAAGCTCTTGCTGGAACCGGATGCACCGGTGCGGAGTCATATCGACTACTACGGGAGCCGGGTCCACCAGTTTCACCTGGCCAAACCGCATCAACGACTCTACATTGAAACCCGCTCACGGGTGGTGACCTATCCGATTCCCGCCCCTTTAGCGGTGACGACGGCGGTCTTACCGGCCCTACACCCTCGCTTTTTCGCCTACCTGGCACCGACCGGCCGGGTTCCTCTCCATCAGGAGTGGCTGGACCAGTTGGGAATCAAGCCACCCGACCCAGAGGAGAACCTGGTCGAGTACCTGAGCAACCTGACCCGTTTCCTCCACGGCTACTTTACCTATCAACCCCACATCACCCGGATCGATACCCCACTTGCCGAGTTCATGCGCCTGAAGACCGGTGTCTGCCAGGACTATGCCCATGCCATGCTGGCCCTCTGCCGTTGCATGGGTATCCCCTCTCGCTATGTCAGCGGTTATCTGTACACGGGGAACAGCGATGCAGTCGGAGCAGAGGCTTCTCACGCCTGGGTAGAGGTCTTCCTCCCGGGTAGCGGGTGGGTCGGCTTTGATCCGACCAATGGGAGCGAGGTGACCGAAGGGTATGTAAAAGTCGGGCATGGACGCGACTATGACGATGTCCCACCGGTCAGAGGACTCCGGCGGGGAGGAGGGAGGGAGACGTTGCAGGTGCGGGTACACGTAACCCGCTATACCCCTGAGGAAGAAGAGTCTTAAGGACTTCCTCCCACCTGGTAGAGGTAGAAGACGTAGCCGGCATAGGCCACGATGAGAGCAATACCTTCCCAGCGATTCAACCGCAACCCGCTCCACATCAAGGGGAAGGCGAGCAGCATGGTGGCCAGCATCATCGGCACATCGATTCGCAACACCGCCGGGGGAACGGGAAGCGGACGGATAAGGGCACAGCCTCCCACGATGAGGAGGATATTGAAGATGTTGGACCCGACGATGTTGCCAACACTGATATCGTCCACCTTGCGGTAGGCGGCAATCAGGGAGGTGACCAGTTCCGGCAGGGAGGTGCCGACAGCCACCACGGTCAGGCCGATGACCAGCTCGGATACCCCGAGGAGGCGGGAGACCTGCACGGCCCCTCGGACGAAGAGATGGGCGCCGAGGCCAAGCCCTCCTAAGCCCATAGTGGCGATCAGCCACGGGTGAGGCGACCCCCTTTCCCCTTCCATCGCTACCTCCTCGGTGCGGGCTGTCTTCAGACAGTGCCACAGGAATCCCAGAAAGCAGACGAGCAGTATCACTGCATCCCCACGTCCAATACGCCCATCCCAGCCTAATCCCCAGAATCCCAGGCTGACGAGGAAAGCGATCGGCATCTCGGCACGAACCGTGCGAGCGGTGATCTGGAGAGGTCGCACTAACGCTGCTATCCCCAGGATGACCAGGTTAAATATATTGCTCCCGATGACGTTCCCCACCGAGATGGCCTGCTGTTCTGTGAGAGCGGCCAGGAGACTGACCAGGAGTTCGGGAGCCGAGGTGGCAAAGGCGACCACGGTCAATCCCACCACCAGGGGAGTGACGCCCAGGCGCAGGGCGATGGTCGAGGCGCCCCGCACCAGCCACTCCGCTCCCAGGTAGAGGAGTCCTATCCCGCCCAGGAGCATTCCGAGGAGAGGCATCACCTCCACCCTTCACCCCTTCTCTACTTCCCACCGGTGAGGCGGATACGCTCCGGCCCGGGTACAGGTCAGGGCCGCAACCCGGCTGGCGTAGGACAGGGCCTGGGTGAGTTCGGCTGGACGGAGTCGCTTGATCTGTTCCGGATGGAGAAGGGCTTTCCGGTACAGCCAGGCGAGCAGTCCTGCGGTGAATGCATCTCCGGCCCCCACCGTGTCCACGACGCGGACAGAAATCCCGGGGACCTGCACCCGGGTCCCGCCAGGGAGAAACCCGACCGCCCCCTCTGCTCCCCGGGTGATGATAACCGCTTTGCTTCCCCGGTCGAGCCACTGCCGGGCGATCTGCTCGATAGGCACCCCTGGGGAGAGCCAGGAGAGGTCGGCCGCACTTGCTTTGATGAGATCGACTCTCTCCACCCAGCTTTCCAACCGGTTGCGGTAACGCCTCCTGTCTGCAATGAGGGCCGGCCGGATATTGGGGTCGAGGGAGAGCAAACGCCTTCCCTGTTCACGGCACATCAGTTCTTCTAGCGTTGATGCGATCGGCTCCAGGACCAGGGCCAGAGAGCCGAAATGGAGAGCCTGGATCTCAGGGGTAAAGGTTACCGGGAGATCCGTGGGGAAAAGCATCCGGTCGGCCGTCCTCTCCCCGTAGAAGGTGAAGCAGGGCTCCTGTCCCCCTTCCAGGTGCACAAAGGCGAGGGCCGTCGGTTCCGCTCCCTCTCGCAGGTAGCGAAGATCCACACCATTAGCCTGGAGGTGACGGCGCAACTGCTGGCCGAAGAAGTCGTGGGAGACCTTACCCAGAAAAGCGACGGGAACTTCGAGGCGACCCAAAGCCACGGCCACGTTGTACGGAGACCCTCCTGGATGGCACAGGTACCCGGGCTCTGTACCGGAACGGGAGGGAGTGAAGTCGATGAGTGCTTCCCCGCAGACAACGATCATAGGCTTTCCTGGCCAGCCATACCGATCCGGCTGACACCGGGATAACGTGTGGTCCAGACGGTGGCTGTCTCCGGTAACGAGTGTTCCCTATAAATTCAGGGTGAGCACATGGACCGCACCCGTATCGGAAGCGATGATCTGGAGGCGCAGCCGCTTTGCGGACCGCGCTTCCCCAGGGAAGAAGAGGAACCCATAGGCAAGATTCTGCGGGGGCACCGCCTTGTTCTGTAAGGATTTCTCCTGCAGATCGCTGATAATGGCATGGCGGGCTTCATCGGCATTCGCATAGCCCTGGAGGCCACCGAGTGTGGCTCCAGCCGCAGCCCCAGCCGCGGCTCCTTTTCCCGTAGACTCGGCCACATTTTCACCCGTCACCACACCGACGGCTGCGCCGATGATGGCTCCAGCCGTTGCTCCTAAAAATCCTCCATACGCCCCCTCTTTAAAAATCTGTTTTGTCTGGGCGTATTTGGTGGCTCGCTCATAGGCGATTTTGCTCGAGAGGATAGGCCAGAGATTCCCTTCCGCATCTTCGAGAAAGGTCTGCGCCGCATTGATCTCCAGGGGATGGGTCCCCTGGTTATCAAAGACCACCTGCACCGGTAGCATACCGGCGCCCCGGATATCGAAACCAAAGGCCTCCTTCGCCTTCTGCGCATCCGCGTATGCCTGCGCTGCTATCAATGCCCCGTCGACCTGCTGTACATTTTCATAAGCGGTGGGGACTTTAAAAGGTACCGGCTGCGCCTTATAACTTGTCGCGCATCCTGCCAATAGCAGAAAAAGGGGTATAACTAAGATAGAGAAGTATCTGTACATCTGTCCTCCTCCTGTCCTTCTCTACCAGGGGAAGGAGCCGAGAAGGGTTTTCTGGTCCTCCCCCTGTCAACAGTTCTCTCTTTAGCCTGACACAGGGGTCTCCCTTTGTCAAGAGAGAAGCATCTTTTTCCTCCCCTTTTCTATTGACTTTTATCGTGGCATGCTGTAGTATGAGAAGCGAGCAAACCACGGGGGAGCGTTGCTGCTGAGACCCTGACCAAGGGACCCCTTGAACCTGATCTGGATAATACCAGCGTAGGGAAGTGGTTTGTGGTCCAAGAGCATAGATCTTCCTATCCTGATCGTCATTGGACCTACAGGCCGTTTCCCTGCAGCGGAAACGGCTTTTTCTTTTGAAAAACCGGTCTCCTGGAGTCGATAACCGGCATGCCACAAGAAGCCAAGCTCCAACTGGTAAAAGTCAGCAAAACCTTTGGCCATCCGCATGGCATGGTTAAAGCTCTGGAGGGAATCGATCTCATCGTCTATCCACAGGAGTTCGTCAGCATCCTGGGACCGAGCGGCTGCGGGAAGAGTACCCTCTTTAACATCATTGCCGGTCTCCTCCGGGCAGACCAGGAGGGACAAATCTTCCTCGATCACCGACGTATCGATGGGGAACAGGGCCTGGTCGCCTATATGCCCCAGAAAGATCTCCTCTTCCCCTGGCGCACAGTGCTTGACAATGCCATAATCGGGCTGGAACTGGCCGGTGTACGACGCCAGGAAGCCCGGAAAGAGGCAAGGGAGCTCTTTCAACACTTTGGGCTTGCCGGCTTTGAGCATCAATATCCGGCGACCCTCTCCGGCGGGATGCGGCAGCGAGTAGCCCTCATCCGGACGCTCCTCTTTAAAAAAGAGATCATGCTTCTCGACGAACCCTTTGGGGCCCTTGATGCCATGACCCGGACCTTGATGCAGCAATGGTTGCTGCAGGTATGGAGCGAATTCCGTAAGACCATCCTCTTCATCACCCACGATGTGGAAGAGGCGATCTTCCTCTCTGATCGCATCTACGTCTTGACGGCACGCCCCGGCTCCGTCAAGGCGGTAAAACCGGTACCCTTGCCTCGTCCACGGTGTCTCCAGATGGTCACCTCTCCTCCTTTTACCACCTTGAAAGCCGAGCTGTTGGAACTGGTAAGGGAGGAGAGTGAAAAGGCCTTTCTGGCCAATCTTATCCGGAGTAACTGATGCGTTCTACGGTGCTGAAGTCGTATCTCCCGCCAGCAGCCCTGCTCGGCCTGTTCTTTCTCGGCTGGGAGCTGGGAGTAGCAGTGCTGGGGGTACCCGCTTATCTCCTCCCTCCTCCGAGTCGTATCTTTCAGACCTTTTTGGAATCCAAAGCGTTACTGGTTATGCATGCCTGGGTCACGGCCCAGGAGATTGTGGTCGGGTTTGCCCTCGCCTTCGTGGTCGGGATGGGGTTTGCCTTCCTGATCGTGCATTCTCCCCTGGTGGAGAAGGCTCTGTATCCTTTGATTATCGCCTCCCAGACCATCCCCGTATTCGCCATTGCTCCTCTCCTCATCGTCTGGTTCGGGTACGGGATCATGCCCAAGGTGGTCATGACCGCCCTGATCACCTTCTTCCCGATGGTGGTGAATGGGGTGGATGGCCTGCGGGCCGCCGATCCCGATTTTCTCAACCTGCTTCGCACCCTGAAGGCAACCCGCTGGCAACTCTTTTGGAAAGTCCGCCTGCCGGCAGCCCTCCCTTTCTTCTTTTCCGGGATAAAGATCGGCGTGGCGGTCAGCGTCATCGGTGCCGTGATCGGGGAGTGGGTCGGTTCAGATGCTGGCCTGGGCTATTTAATGTTACGAGCCAATGCCCAACTACAGACCGATCTGGTCTTTGCCGTCATCGCCCTCCTCTCTCTGCTCGGGGTAGGGTTGTTTGTCTTTGTAGTATTGATCGAGCGGATCGCCATTCCCTGGCAGCACCTTAACCACTAGCGATGTTGTCGGCCTGATGCAAATGGATGGACCATTACGCATGACAAAAGGAGGAGTTGGCTATGAGAACCGCAATCCGTTTGGCTGGTCATCTGGGGAAGAGCCTTTTGGTATGCCTCTTTTCCCTTGCTGTTGCCTGGGGAACGCCCCCCGACCAGGTACGGCTGCGTCTTGACTGGACCCCCTGGTCGCTGCACACCTTTCTCTTTGTCGCGCAAAAGCATGGGTTTTTTGCCGAGGAGAATCTCAAGGTAAATATCTATGTCCCCTCTAACCCCGAAGACACCCTGAAGCTCGTGGCGGTTGGACAGGATCACTTTGGACTGAGCTACCAGACCGATACCATTCTGGCGCGGGCGGCGGGGATACCGGTTGTCTCCATTGCCGCACTGGTCCAGCATCCGCTCAACGTGTTGATGGCGTTGAAAGATGCGGGGATCCGGAGTCCGGCCGACCTCAAAGGGAAAAAGATCGGCTCCCCCCTCATCCCTTCGGATGATGTCTATCTGGAGACGGTAGCTCAACGGGTCGGGCTAAGCAAGGACGATTACAAGGTGGTCGATGTCGGCTTTAATCTCGTCCCTTCCCTCCTTTCCGGGCAGGTAGATGCCGTGATCGGGGCCTATTTTGTCTGGGAGAAGGTCCAGATTGAGCTGGAGGGGAAAGAGGTGGTGATCTTCCGCCTGCAGGATTATGGGGTTCCCGACTTCTATGAATCGGTGCTCCTCACCAGCGAGAAGCTGCTCCGGACGCAGCCAGACCTGGTGCGGCGCTTCATGCGGGCAGCCGTCCGAGGCATGCGGTACACCATTGCTCATCCAGAAGAGGCGCTCGCCATACTCTTAGAACGGAATCCTGACCTGCGACCAGAGCTGGCCCGCCGCGCCCTCCATGCCCTCATCCCCCTGATGCAGGATGGGGTTCCCAAGCTTGGCTGGCAGACGGCGGAAAAGTGGCAGCGCTTACAGGACTATATGTACACACACAAACTGCTCCGCAAGAAGACGCCGGTAGCGGAGATGTTTACCAACGACTATCTCCCCTAGCTCCAGCAGTCCGGGAGAGGCGAGGGGAGCGTAATCTGGCAGGGAGGGGAGCGTTTATTCCTGCTGGGGGAAGACGGCAACCCGGTTGGTGGTAGGGATGACCTGCACCCGGGTACCGGAGGAGATCACGGTGCCGGACGGCTGGCTGCTGCAGACCTGGCGGCCGGAAGGGAGGAGGATGGCATACCGGTTTTCTGCTCCCCGGAAGCGGCGGGAGAGGACTTTCCCCTCTCCGCTGGGGTGAGGGATGATCTCGATATCATAGGGTCGGATCAGCACCTCCACCCGGCTCCCTTCCGGGAGGGGGGCCTGGGGAACAAAGGGGCCGATTTCGGTCAGGGCCTTCCCCTGCTTGATCTCTCCTGGCAGGAAGTGGGGATTATGCCCCACGAATTCGGCCACGAATTTTGTGGCTGGTCGGTGGTAGATATTTTCCGGGGTATCGACCTGTTCTATCCGGCCCTGTCGCATAACGGCTACCCGATCGGCGATATCAAAAGCCTCCTCTTGATCGTGCGTGACAAGGATAGCCGTTGTCTTGGATTCACGAAGGATCTGGCGGACCTCCTGTTGCACATGGCTGCGCATATCGGCATCGAGGTTACTGAACGGTTCATCCATGAGGATGACCAGCGGTTTGGGGGCCAGGGCTCTGGCCAGGGCCACGCGCTGTTGTTGGCCGCCGGAGAGCTCGTAAGGGTACCGGTTGCGGAATTCCTGTAAACCGACCAGGGAGAGGATTTCCTCGATGCGTTCCTTGCGTCGGCTTTCCTCCCAGCGGTACAGGCCGAAGGCGATGTTCTTCTCTACGGTGAGGTGGGGGAAGAGGGCGAAGTCCTGGAAGACCATGCCCACCCCCCGTTTTTCTGGAGAGACCCAGAGGGTGCCGTTAGCCACGATGCGGCCATTGATGGTGATGGTACCGGTGGTTGGTCTCTCGAACCCGGCGATGAGGCGGAGGGTTGTGGTCTTCCCGCAGCCGCTGGGGCCGAGCAGGATGAGGATTTCTCCGGTCTGTACGGCGAGGGATACGTTGGAGAGAGCCCATTCAGTGCTTTCGGCGTATCGCTTTCCCACGTGCTCGAGCTGGATGATGGCCATGTTTTCCCCTTTGCGCCTGTTTTAGGCCGCCCTTTTCTGAATTCGATTCTCATTATCACTAGAGAGGGGTACATACCCTCCCCTCTACAGAAGTAGCAAAAGGGAAAAGAAAAGTCAACCCTATCCCCCCCCAGAAACCCCTCCCCCTGCCGGGAGAGTCGGCTTCCAGGAGTCACAACCCGCTTTCCCTCTTCTCAGGGTGTGGGG
>RFHZ01000506.1 GCA_003696125.1 Nitrospinota bacterium | reverse complement strand
TCCAACCGCCGGGCCGGTATGCCTTCTCTACCGGCACCCTGGCCGTCTGGATCGTCGATCGAACAGGCAAAGAGAGTCAGCAGCGGTCCTGGCGGGTCCACTGGTAAGGGGCAAAGGAGGGGCCCCTCAGGGCTCTCCTCTTCCCCTGGCGCACTTTTCTGACCAGCAGAGAGGCCTCCCACGCCGGCGGCGGCTCACACCGGGTCCCCGGGGTGCTCCACTGACCAACAGAGGTATTGCATCCCCGAGGGAAGTGGGGTATGCTTGTGGTTAGGGGGAAAGGGGGAGACCGGACCCCGACGGTGAGGGAGAGGAGGGATTCCGATGCGTGTCCTCTTGGTGCATCCCAGCCCGTTGATGTATGCCGAGATCTATTTGCGGCTGGAGCCGCTCGGGCTGGAACGGGTGGCGCAGGCCCTCCGCCGGGCCGGCCATCAGGTGCGACTGCTCGATCTGCAGATTTTCCGGCACCGGGACTACTTTCACCTGCTACGGGTGTTTGCCCCGCAGGCGATCGGGTTCTCGCTCAACTACCTGGCCAATGTGCCCGAGGTCATCGAGCTGGCCAAGGCCACCAAACGCCTCTCCCCCACCGCTTTCTGCTTTGTGGGGGGGCATAGCGCCTCCTTTATCGCCACCGACCTCCTGGAGCAGGCGCAGGGGGCCCTCGATTGTGTGCTCCAGGGGGAAGGGGAAGCGGTCGCCCCCCAGGTGCTGGATGCCCTGCCCGGTCCCGGTCTGGAAACCCTGCCCGGGGTGGTCACCCTGGCCGGTCGTGGGCCCCGTCCCTCCCTGCTCCAGGACCTGGATCGTGACCTGCCGGCCAGGGATCTTACCCGCAAGCGCCGGAAGTACTTCATCGGTCGCCTCGATCCCTGCGCCTCGGTGGAGTTTACCCGGGGCTGTCCCTGGGACTGTGCCTTTTGCAGTGCCTGGACCTTTTATGGCCGGACCTATCGGCTGCGCGCTCCAGAGGCGGTAGCCGAGGAGCTGGCCCAGATTGCCGAACCGCATGTCTTTGTGGTCGACGATGTGGCCTTCATCCGGCCGGAGCACGGGCTGGCCATCGCGCAGGCCCTTGAGAAACGGCGGATCCGGAAGCGCTACTATCTGGAGACCCGCTGTGATGTGCTGCTACGGCATCAGGAGGTCTTTGCCCGCTGGAAGCGGTTGGGATTGCAGTATATGTTTTTGGGGGTAGAGGCCCTGGAGGAGGAGGGGCTCCGGCGGTATCGGAAGCGGGTCACCCCGTCGGAAAACTTCCGGGCCTTAGACGTGGCCCGCCGGTTGGGGATTACGGTGGCGATCAACATCATTGCCGATCCGGGGTGGGAGGTGCACCATTTTCAACTCGTCCGGGAATGGGCACTGCAGGTCCCGGAGATCGTGCATCTCACCGTCAACACGCCGTATCCGGGGACCGAGACCTGGTATACGGAGTCACGCCGGCTTACCACCCGGGATTACCGGCTCTTTGATGTACAGCATGCGGTGCTGCCGACCCGGCTCCCGTTGCGCCAGTTCTACGAAGAGCTGGTCAAGACGCAGGCGGTCTTGCATCGCAAGCACCTGGGCTGGGCGGCGTTGCGCAAGACGCTGGGGGTCTCGCTGGGATTGCTGCTGCGTGGGCAGACCAACTTTGTGCGCATGCTCTGGAAGTTCTCCCGGGTCTATCATGCCGAACGCCAGTATCGTGACCATTTTCAGGAGGTGCGATATTGCCTGCGTCTTCCTCCAGGCTCTCTCCTGGAAAAACCCTCCCCGGAGCATCTTTACATCCATCACCCCTCTCCACCTCCCAGGGAGAAAGAGGCCGATACAAGGTAAAGGACGACGAGAAGCGTGGAGAGACGGAGAAAAGAAGGTATGCGGTATGCCAGCATAGTCGGGGTCCTCCTTATGTTCGCTACCGGGTGCGGACTCCCCTACCGGTCGAGTGACTATACCGACTTTACTCTTTTTACCCGCTACACCCTTGCGATCCAAAACGGTGTCACCACCGAACAGCAGATACGGCAGTGGTTAGGGAAACCCTGGGCGATCACCAGAGGAGTGCAGGGAACCCGGCAATACATTTACCTCTTTCGGCAGGGGCAAACCCGACTCGATTTATGGTTTGTCCATGGCGTTGTCATCGATCATGACTTTGTACATCAGGGTGGGGAGAGGGTGAGAGATGAGTAGCGGCCATGCATTTCGACGACTGGGTCGGCGGGAAATGCTCCTCTCCTCCTGGACAACAGCGCTATGGTCCTTAACCAGAGGCAAATGGGGGCTGGGCAGTTGTTCTTCGAGAGTATAAAACAGAGGTGATGACGACATGTGTCTGGTACTCAGAGACGATAGACAGCAGGAGGTCGACAGGAGTGTCCAGAAGAGGCTTGCTTGGGGATTTTCCCCGCTTGCGAGACCAGAAATTACCCCATAGAAGGATATACCATCCCGGAGAAGCGAGGAGAGGGGCCCGATGCCAATAGAGAAAGGAGGGCGTTATGCGCATGCGTGAGCGATGGCGCAGAGGACGTATGGTCGTGATGCTCTGGGTGCTTCTGGGACTGGCTTTGGGAGCCGGAGGGGGGCTTGGAAGGTGGGGCAGACAGGCCCTTGCCGCTGTCCCCCCACCGCTGGTCCTCTCCCTGGAGGAGTGCATCATGCGGGCACTCGCCCAGAACCCG
>RFHZ01000505.1 GCA_003696125.1 Nitrospinota bacterium | reverse complement strand
TACCGCCGAGCACGCAGAGAACGCCGGGATACATAAGCAAAAACGCTCTGCGGACTCGGCGTCCTCGGCGGTGTAAACTTGTAGACAGCGCGAAGTTCGCGGGACAAAAAAGCGCGTAAACGTTAGTCATACTTACTTACAGGCACATCGGCGTTATGCAGTTGACTGTTACCCCCTTTATTGCTATTGTTTATAGACCAGAGAAGAGATCAGTCGTTCCAGCAGGCGTGGCTTAAGAAAGCGGAGGTTATCATGCCAAATCACGCCGAGTCAACTCCAGGAAGACCCCAGGTAAGCGTTTCTCAGTGGAAGCAGATCGTGGCCCAATACGAACAGCCCTCGTCGTGGCGGGCGAGTTGGCAGATCGTCAATACCCTGGGTCCGTATGTCGTGCTCTGGTATCTCATGTATCGGAGCCTGGCCATCTCGTATTGGCTGACGCTACCGCTGGCGGTTCTGGCCGGGGCACTTTTGGTCCGCGTGTTCATCATCTTTCACGACTGTGGGCATGGCTCGTTTTTCAAGTCCCGTCTGGCCAACACCATCACCGGATTCATCACGGGCATGCTGACGTTCACCCCGTTCTATCACTGGCGTTGGGAGCATTCGCGCCACCATGCGACCTCAGGTGATCTGGACCGGCGTGGAACGGGCGATGTGTGGACGATGACCGTACAGGAGTACCTCGAGTCGTCTCGCTGGAAGCGCTTCGCCTATCGGCTGGCGCGCAACCCCATCGTGCTGTTTGTGCTTGCGCCTGTGTTCCTGTTTGCGGTTCTGCAGCGGTTCCCCTCGCCCCAGGCGAACCGGCGGGAGCGACACTCGGTGTGGTGGATGAACGGAGCGATCCTGGGGATGGCCGCTGCACTGAGCGGGATCTTTGGCCTCGTGCCGTACCTGCTCATCCAGGGGATGATTCTGATGGTGGGTGGTACGGCCGGAGTGTGGCTGTTCTACGTGCAACACCAATTTGAAGATGCCTACTGGGAACGCCGTGAGAACTGGGACTACACAACCGCGGCACTGCAGGGTAGCTCCTTTTATAACCTGCCGCGTATCCTCCAGTGGTTCTCAGGCAACATCGGGTACCACCACATTCATCACCTCAGCCCCCGGATTCCTAACTACAACCTGGAGCGATGCCACAAATCCCATCCGCTCTTCCAGGAGGTGAAGCCCATCACCCTGGCTTCGAGCCTGAAGTCGTTGGGTTTCCGGCTCTGGGATGAGCGACTACACAGGCTCGTGGGTTTCCGGCACCTCAGGAGACTACGCAGAGAAGAGAAGCGCGTCGAAAAGGACAGACCCGAGGATCGCAACGGAGGTGCAGACACCGCTGGCTAAAGGGCGTCAGGTGATAGTGTCGTCGGTTGTTCCCGAATCGATGGCCAGGAAGGTGGGTTGACTCGTCATGGCTCACTCCTTTCTCTGGCTGATCTTCCGTCCCAGGACCTGGGAGGCGATGAGGGTGCGCAGCATCTGAGCCGTCCCTCCACCGATGGTAAACATGCGCGCATCCCGTACCATCCGTTCCAGGGGCAGATCCCGCGAATACCCGTAGCCCCCATGGATCTGGAGCGCCGTATTGGTCACCTCCACCGCCATCTCTCCGATGTAGGTCTTGGCCATGGCTGTCTCCAGGGCAGGAGGGAGCAGGGTACCTCCGGCAGCAGCCGCTGCCCTGTACAGTAACAGTCTTCCCGCCTCCAGTGCGATGGCCATGTCGGCCAGCATCCACTGTATCCCCTGGAAATCGGCCAGTTCTCGTCCGAACTGCCTGCGCTCCTGCGTGTAGCGCACGGCCAGGTCAAAGGCTCCCTGGGCGATGCCTAATGCCACGGCTGCCGCCCCACAGCGCTGCCCATTATAGGCCTGCATCAATCGCTTGAATCCCTCTCCCGGTTCTACGATCAGGTTCTCGCGAGGTACCCGGCACCCGGTAAAGATCAGCTCCCCCTCCGGGATACCCCGCAGTCCCATCATGGGGGTCCGCCGACCAAAGGAGAAGCCGGGAGTTCCCTTCTCTACCAGGAGTGCCCCGATTCCTCGCGCACCGGGCACACGGTTGAAACGGGCAAAGACGAGATAGAGGCGGGAGACGCCGGCTCCGGTGATGAAACACTTGGTCCCGTTGAGCACATAATGATCCCCATCCAACTCGGCAGTGGTCTGCAGATCGGTGGCAGCCGAACCGGCTTCCGGTTCGGTGATGGCGATGGCCGGTTTCTCTCCCTGGCAGATCCAGGGAAGATATTTGCGCTTTTGGGCTTCGCTCCCGTAGTGCACCAGGACCCCTACCGTGCCCAGGTTTCCCTCCACCACCAGGCGGGCGGTCACGCCGCAGACGCGGGCGATTTCTTCGGCTGCGATGATCGTCTCCAGCACCCCTTTCCCCCCGCCTCCATATTCTGGGGGGATCGTCATCCCCATCAACCCGGCCTGCACCAGGGGTTCAACATTCTCCCAGGGGTAAGCCTCCTCTCGATCCCATCGCGCTGCCCGGGGGCGAAACTCCTTTTCGGCCAGTTCCCGTACCATCTTCCGTAACATCTCTTGCTCTGGACTCAAGATAAACTTCATCCTTTTCTCCTCCTTGACAAAGATTCCCATCTACCTAATCACTGACAGGAAGCTGGAATGCCTCAGCCACTCCAGCCTGCCCCCCCCTGGGCCGCTTCCTACCGGACGATAGGCGATCGGCAGGAGGAGGGATCTGAACGGCTGGTAGTCCACCAGACCCGGTTCACAGGGGCCGGGAAGTTCCCCCGCATCAATAGGGGACAATTCTCCCCTGCCCAGGACTCCCACTAAAAAACAGAGGAGCCAGGAGAGGAGACGGGGAAAAGGGGAAAAGGGACTCTGATGCTGCATAGGTCTTCTCCTCTACCAGAGGCTATTGCTTTCCCTTCACGGGTATCCGGTTCGTTCTTACCTGTTCCGCTCCGCCTCTGCCGGTCATCTTATTAGAAGAGGGGATACCTGTATCGTCCCTGATGAAACCTCCCTGTGTCAAGACAAATTCCTTCTGCCTCTGTCTGAAATGCCCCTTGTATAGATAATGGAGCTATCGTATCGTATAATGCAGCGTACCGAGACAGGGGTTTTCCGTATAGATCGGCTGTCTTGGGTGAGGACAGGGTTTCCCTGTTCCCGGCCATGTCAGAGGCAATCTGAGATCTGTTATCTATGGAAAGGAGGAGAGCATGCGTTTTTCCAGCTATCACTTTTTTCCCCTTACCCTCCCTTTTCTGCTGATCCTCTTTCTCCTCTTCTTCCTGCTGATCGGGGTGATCGAGATCGGGATCCTCCACTATGCCTATGAAAAGATCGGGATCGACCGGCGCTATATCTTCCTGCTCCTTCTCCTTTCTCTCTTAGGGAGTTCCATCAACATCCCGGTTGCCGAACTCCCGGCCAAACGGGTGCTTTCAGGGCAAGAGGTCTCGTTTTTCGGCATACGCTACGTCATCCCGGTGGTACGAGAATGGCCCCGAACCGTTATAGCCGTCAATGTCGGGGGAGCAGTGATCCCGACTCTTCTCTCCCTCTATCTCCTTCTCCAGAGAGGGATCTATGGTCGAGCTCTCCTGGGTACCGCCATTGTGGCCCTCATTGTCTATTGGCTGTCCTATCCGATACGGGGAGTAGGCATTGCGGTTCCCACCTTCATCCCCCCTCTGGTCGCGGCCGGTGTCTCCCTCCTCCTCTCTCCCCGGGCCGCTCCTCCCCTGGCCTATATCGTTGGGAGTCTGGGGACATTGATCGGAGCCGATCTTTGCAACTTGAACAGGATACAGGGCCTGGGAGCACCGATCGTCTCCATCGGAGGGGCAGGGACTTTTGATGGGATCTTTCTGACCGGGATCCTGGCGGTCCTGCTGGCCTGAGCCTGTATGAGAGCCTCCTCCCTCCCGGGTACCTGACCAGAGGAGAAAAGGGGCCTTGTATACTATTTCGCTTGACTTTCCTCCAGAAGTGGCATAGACTGAGAGAAAATTCTGGACTAAGGGAGGGAGAGGCTTTCCTGGAAGTGTTATCTCGGGACGATTCTCATCTCGTAGAGCAGCAAAGGAGGAAGAACAATGCCTTATGGATTTAACGGAAAGATCTTACGGGTAGACCTGACCGAAGGAAAGACCTGGACCGAAGAGCTTCCCGAGTCGATCTATCGGCGCTATCTGGGTGGAGGGGCGCTGGCGACGTATTATCTGCTCAAGGAGTTAAAACCGGGTGTAGATCCCTTAGGACCGGAGAACATGCTGATCCTGATGTGCAGTGTGATCACCGGCATGAACATGTCCGGTGCCAACCGTTTCTCTGCGGTAGCCAAATCTCCCCTGACCGGAGGCTATGGAGAGGCAGAGGCGAGCGGGTACTGGGGACCAGAGCTGAAGTTTGCCGGGTTTGATGGCATTGTTATCCAAGGGAAAGCCCCCCAACCGGTCTATCTCTGGGTACACGACGGCCAGGCTGAAATCCGTGATGCCTCCAAGGCCTGGGGGAAGCTGGCCGGTGAGGCGGAAGAGATCATCAAGGCGGATGTCGGTGTCAAGGGGGTACGCTTACTCCAGACCGGTGTGGCCGGGGAGAATCTGGTGCGCTATGCTGCCCTGGTCAACGAATTGAAGCACTTCAATGGCCGGTGCGGTATGGGTGCGGTCATGGGATCCAAAAACCTGAAGGGCATTGCGGTCAGGGGGAAGAACAAGCCACAGCCGGCGGATAAAGAGGCGATGTTCACCGTATACAAGTGGTTTAAGGAACACTACGACCGGGAAAACGATCCGATGCACGACATGGGGACATCGCGTGGTGTTCCCAGCCTGGATCAGGATGGTATCCTTCCCACGCGCAACTTCCGCGAGGGATCGTTCGAATTTGCCCGGGAGATCAGCGGTAAGACGATGAAGGAGACGATCCTGGTAAACCGGGGCACCTGCTATGGCTGCTCGGTAGCCTGCAAACGTGAGGTAAAGGTGGAGGAGTTGGGTGTTGATCCGCGCTACGGGGGCCCCGAGTACGAAACCATTGCCGCCAACGGTTCCCTGCTCGGTATCGGCAACCTGAAGTCGATCGCCCTGGCCAACCAGCTCCTGGGACAATACGTGCTCGATTCCATCTCAACCGGTATGGCCATCGCCTTTGCCATGGAGTGTTATGAAAACGGTATCCTCACCAAAGAGGACACAGGAGGGCTGGAACTCAACTTCGGCAATGAAGAGGCGGCCATCAAGCTCATCGAGATGATCGGTCGCCGTGAGGGAATCGGGGATATCCTGGCCGAAGGGGTCAAACGTGCTGCCGAGAAGATCGGCAAAGGGGCGGAGAAGTTTGCCCTGCATGTCAAAGGCCAGGAACTGCCCATGCATGAACCGCGTGGGAAACGCAGTCTGGCCATCGCCTATGCCACCTCGCCCACCGGTGCAGATCACATGGAAGCGCCCCATGACCCGTTCTATGAAGCCTTTGGGCATGAAGAGATGAATCCGCTCTCTCCTCTGGGGCTGGTCGAACCGGTGGATCGACTCGATCTCGGTCCGAAGAAGGTCAAGGCCTTCTACTACTGCCAGGCGGTCTGGAGCCTCTATAATTCGGTGGGAATGTGCGATTTTGACGGGGTACCGATCGGGCATGTGCGACTGGAAAAGCTGGTCGAGTTTGTCCGCAGTGTGACCGGCTGGAATACCAGTCTGTGGGAGTTGTTAAAAGTAGGAGAACGCGCCAACACCATGGCGCGGATATTTAACTTCCGGGAAGGGTTCACCAAGGCGGACGATACCCTGCCCGATCGGATGTTTGAAGGCTTACAGAGCGGTGCCTTGAAAGGGAAGAAGCTCGACCGCAAGGAGTTTGCCGAGGCGCTACGCCTCTACTACCAGATGGCTGGCTGGGATCCGGACACCGGCTATCCCACACGGGCCAAACTCGCCGAGCTCGACCTCGACTGGCTTGCCCCAGAACAGATTGCTACTTCTGCAGCGGATTAACGAGAGACTCTCTTCTAACCTGGAGACAGGGGGAACAGGGAGACGTTCTCTGCCCCCTCTCTCCGAGGAGTATCTAGAAGCGAGGCAAAGTAGAGTCTTCCAGAAGGGAAGGTCTATGTTTGTTGTGACCACACATCTCCGGGCAATCCAAGGCAAAGAAGCTCCGTTGGAAGCGGCACTACGTAAGCTTGTTCAGCACACCCGAGATGAACCGGGTAACAGCACCTCTATCCTGTATCGGTCGCTGGAAAACGAGCGGGCTTTCTTCCTGTATGAAGTCTTCAAAGACCAGGAATCTTTTGAAGAACACAGCGTCTCCACCCATTTTCAAGAGACCATGCAGACCATTACCCCCTGGCTGGCCCAGTCTCCCGGCATTGCCGTGTATCGACAAATCTACTGAACCATCCTCCCTCGTCTCTCTTTCCTCCCCCTTTCCCTCTCTTGCCGGGAGGCCCCAGGGAAGGGGGGGAGTCCAGGGACGTCACAGAGAGTCGTTTCATGAAACCAGACACCGTTGATCTCCCCTTAGCGCAGCAGGTTGGCCAGCTCTTTATGCTCGGCTTTGCCGGAACAGAGATTCCTGCCGAAATAGAAACCTGGATCACACACCGGGGCTTAGGGGGTATCATCCTCTTTCGCTCCAACATCGATCTGCCGGAAAGCGTCGATCACTGGTCGGCAAGCGCCTGGGAATCATCGATCTTTGGCCGGCTGCACAGGCTGGCGACCTGTACCCCGCGATCGATCCCCTTTCTGATGGCCATAGATCAAGAGGGGGGACAGGTCAGCCGCTTACCCCCTCCTTTCACCCAATTCCCCTCTCCTGCGCTTCTGGGACAACGCCGTTCAACAGCCCTTGTCAGGAGAATAGCACACATGATGGCTCGTGAACTCCGTGTTGCCGGCATCAACATGAACCTCGCCCCGGTCCTGGATGTGAACACCAACCCAGAGAATCCTGTCATCGGCTCCCGTTCATTTTCTCCTGATCCTTCCCTCGTCTCTTCCCTGGGAGTAGCCTTTATTAAAGCGCTACAGGGACAGGGGGTGATCGCCACCGCAAAACACTTTCCCGGCCATGGGGACACGAGCCTCGATTCTCACCTTACCCTCCCCGTTGTGCCTCACGACCGGGAGCGGCTGTCCCGGGTAGAGCTGGTCCCCTTTAGTGCAGCCATCCGGGCCGGAGTGGAGTCGGTAATGACGGCCCATGTCCTCTACCCGCAACTCGACCCTCTCTTTCCGGCCACCCTCTCCCGATCTATTCTGGAGGGACTCTTACGAGAGGGCTGTGGTTTCGGCGGGGTCATCATCACCGATGACCTGAGCATGCAGGCGATTACGAAACACTACTCCTTGGGAGAAGCTGCCCTCCTCGCCTTTCAGGCCGGTGCCGATCTCCTCCTGATCAGCCGGGATAGCGAGCAGCAGTGGGAAGCCTACCAGGCGATTCTCACCGCGGTACAGCAGGGGAAGATCTCTTTGGCCCGCCTGTCCCAGAGTGTACGACGTGTCCTTGCCCTCAAACGCCGCTTCCCTCTGCCCCCTTTCTCTCCCCAACGGCTGGTAGAGTTTGTTACTACCCAACAGGCGGATCAGGCCCTGATCGCCGAGATCCTCCAGCAGGAACCCCAGGAGAGGCTATGATCCATCAATGGAAAGCCGATCTTCACATCCACACCCATCACTCAGACGGGCAAGACACCCCCGGGGAGGTCGTTCTGCAAGCCAAAGCCCGGCAGGTCAAGGCCATTGCCATCACCGATCACGATAACATCACCGGCCTGCAGGAAGGGATAGCCCTCGGGCTGAGAGAAGGGATCGAGGTCATTCCCGGAGTGGAGCTGAGTACCTGCTATGAGGATATGGACGATATCCACCTGCTGGGATATTACTTCGACTGGATGAATGCGGAGTTGAGAGAACGGCTGCAGGAGTTCCAGTTCCACCGTGTACAGCGGGGAAAGGCGATTCTGGAAAAGGTCAATACCCGCCTGAAGGCTGAGGGACGGGAAGTGATCCCTTATGAAGAGCTCTCGGCCCGGATCACCGGATCATTAGGCCGTCCTCACATCGCCGAACAGCTTCGGGCCAGGGGGTATGTCCGTAATAATGAGGAGGCTTTCCAGCAATACCTTATCCCCTGTAACGTCCAGAAGCCCTCACTACCCCTGCCCGAAGCGATGCGCCTCCTGCAGCATGCCCGCGGCATCCCGGTGCTTGCCCACCCCACCTATGTCACCCAGGATCGCCCCAAACTGCGACAGCTCCTGCAGGAGTGGAGCAGGGAGGGGCTTCTCGGCTTGGAGGCGTATCACAACGGAGCAGAAGCCATCGACATCACCTACTTCCAGAAGCTTGCCCGGGCTCATGGTCTCACCTATACCGGTGGGTCCGACTACCATAGTGAACAATACGGAAGCCAGATCGGCAGCAGTCGTGGACAAACCCTTATCCCCTATGTGGTAGCCCTCAACCTCAAAAGGTGCTATCTCCACACCTATCCCTTTGTGCTCATCCTGGAGTCCCTGGCTCCTGCTCGCCAAAAACGTCTGGTCCAGGTCCTTGCTCAAGACTATGGCATCTCCAGGGCCTCTAAAGCAGACCTGGAGGTCTCTCTCTCCCTCCCCCTCTCCTCTCCCCTCCTCTTTGACACCACGCTGCTCTCCCTCTCCGAGCGAGAGACCTGGTACAGAACCCTTTCCTCTGGCCAGATCCCCTACGTTATTCTGACCGAGGAGGAGGCCTGGTCTTCCGCGGGTTTCCCTACGGTTCTCTGGCCAGCGGATCGCTCACTCGATCCGCTGCACGCCCCTCACTTCGTCGTTCACCAGGCCATCCTGACCCGGTTGCGCGCCTCCTCCCCTTCCGCTTTAAGGCCTGGCGAAGCAAGGTAAGCTGTGCCCTCTCTTCCGCCTGTAACGCCTTTCCTCCAAAACGAGTTCTGTAGTAGATCTCGGTAAAGCGCTGCAGTGGTAACGCCCATTCCGGCTCTTCTCTTGCCAGCAGTGCCACAAATTCCTGCAGGGTATACTGCGGAGGCTTCGGGTAGCCCTGTTGGGCAAGGAGCCTGAGCAGATCGTGGTAGAAAACCTCGACCGGCTCTCCGTTTCTCCTCCTTTTCCTCCTCTCCAGCCAGTTTCGTCCCGCCCATACTCCTCCCCAGATTCCCAGGCAGAGGAAGAAGGTTCCCCAGAAGAGGGTCCAGCTCTGGGGGATCATCGCCCAAACCTCCTCTTGTTGTAACACCTGCTGCCACAGGTAGCGGCCCCAACGGCTGATTACCCGCCCAGAGGCTACCACCTTCTCCTTGAGTTGCAGGATACTGGTGCCGAGTCCTGTGGCTAACTCCATCTGATGACGCGAATTATATCCGATGACGTACGCGTACCAGCGCATGCGGAGAGCATCCAGGTACTGGGAAAAGAGGGGGAGTTCTTCTGTCCAGCCCGCAGATGCCTGTACAGGACGGGAAGGGGTAGGATCAAAGGCAAGCCAGCCATAGGCAGGGAAATAGGCCTCGACCCAGGCATGGGCATCCCGTTGTCGCACCAGGAAATATCTCCCAAAATCGTTCCACTCTCCCCTTTGAAAGCCGGTAACATAGCGCGCGGGAATCCCCAGGGTACGTAGCAGCAAGGTCATCGCCGAGGCAAAGTACTCGCAATGACCGGCCCGCGAGACAAAGAGGAAGTATTCCACCGGATCACCCTGCGGGAGGTGGAGAGAAAGGCTATAACGGTAATGGGAACGGAGATAGGCCGCCAGTCGTCTTGCCTTCTCGTAAGGAGTTGAGGCCTCTGCCGTCACCTCTCTGGCCAGCTGATAGAGGCGGGGGGCAAGGGGAGGGAGCTGCAGATAGCGCTTCATCTTTGCCGGAAGAGGTGGAGAAGGGGAGGCAGGGGGAGAAAGGCGAT